>DATDDZ010000285.1:0-16989 GCA_036523555.1 Gaiellaceae bacterium | reverse complement strand
GTCGTGACGGCGATCTCGTCCGGAGCCGCGTTGACGAGACCGGCGAAGGCGGCGCGGGCGGCCTCCTGGCGCTCGACCCAGTACTCCCAGGGGGCGCCCTTCTCGTCCCAGTCGTCGAGGTACTGCTCGTACGAGGCTCGCACCGCGTCGGAGAGCGCGCCCTGCGAGCACGAGTTGATGTAGACGCGCTCGTTGAAGATCGGGAAGCGGTGCCGGATGCGCTCCGGGAGCGGCCCGTAGCGCTGCGGCCGCGCGCCGTTCAGACCGTACGGACCGGTGCGCGTCCCGGAGGAGGCCTCGCTCGTCACTTCACGGATTGTAGGGAGACACCGGTGGAGCGTTCGTCACACTTTCGATTCGAACTCCATGGCCCGTCCAGGCGTGGTCTAAAGAACCGGGGTCTGACCCCGATTCTCCCGCCACGTCCTTAGCGGCCGAGGTAGGCCTTCCGGAGATCCTCGTTCTCGATCAGCTCACGGGCCGGCCCCTCGAGCACGAGCCGCCCGGTCGAGAGGACGTAGCCGCGGTCGGCGATCGACAGCGCCATGTTCGCGTTTTGCTCGACCACGAGCATTGCCACACCGGACTCGTGCACCCGCTGGATGATCTCGAAGCTCCGCTCGACGAGGATCGGCGCCAGCCCCATCGACGGCTCGTCCATCAAGAGGAGCTTCGGGTGGGACATCAGGGCCCGTCCCATCGCCACCATCTGCTGCTCGCCGCCCGACAGCGTCCCGGCGAGTTGCTGGCGTCGCTCGTGGAGGAGCGGGAAGAGCTCGTACACCTGCTCGAAATCCTCCTTGCGCCCCTTTCCGTCCCGGTTGAGATACGCCCCCATCTCGAGGTTCTCGAGGACGGTCATCGGCGCGAACAGCCGCCGGTTCTCGGGGACGATCGCGAGCCCGCGCGCGATGCGATGGCTCGTCGGCCAGTTCGTCACGTCCTCGCCCGCGAACCGCACGCTGCCGGTCCGAGGCCGCACGAGGCCGAGAATCGTCTTGAGCGTCGTCGACTTCCCCGACGCGTTCCCGCCGAGGAGCGAGACGAGCTCCCCGTCCCCGACCCGCAGCTGCAGGTTCTCGAGGATGTGGATCTGCCCGTAGTAGGTGTTGATGTCGGAGAGCTCGAGGATCGCGCTCACTTCGTCGTCGCCCTCCTGAGCCCGAGATAGGCCTCGATGACGCGCTCGTCGGTTGCCACCGACTCGAACGATCCTTCCGCGATCTTGACGCCGTGGTCGAGGGCGACGACGCGGTCGGAGATTCCCTCCACCACGTGCATGTCGTGCTCGATTACGAGGATCGTGTACCGCCCGTCCTCGCGGAGCTTCCCGATCAGCTCCGTGATCTCGTGCGTCTCCTTCGGGTTCATGCCGGCGGCCGGCTCGTCGAGCAGGAGGAGTCGAGGCTCGGTTGCCATCGCGCGCGCGATCTCGAGTCGACGCCGGTTCGCGTACGAGAGGCTGTACGCGAACTGATCCCAGCGGTAGCCCATCAGGCGGTCGCCGAAGAAGGAGAGCTTCTCCTCCGCCCGGCGATGGATCTCCTTCTCCTCGCGCCGCGCCGCGGGAGTCTTGACCATCGAGCGCAGGACGCCGACCTTCGTGTGACCGTACTGCGCGGCCATCACGTTCTCCTTGACGGTCATGTTCAAGAAGAGCCTGAGCGTCTGGAACGTCCGTGCGATCCCGAGGCCGGTGATCACATGCGGCTGGAGGCCGACGAGATTCCGCCCGTCGAGCCGAATCTCGCCCGAGTCGGGAGGGTAGATGCCCGTGATGAGATTGAAGAGGGTCGTCTTGCCGGCCCCGTTCGGCCCGATAACGCTGACGATCTCGTGCTCGTTGACGACCAGGTCGAGGTCGGCGATCACGCGCAGCCCGCCGAACGACTTGTCGGCCTGGTCGAGCTCGAGCAGCGGCGTGTCGGCCATCAGACGATCTCCACGTAGGCCTTGCCGAAGAGGCCTTGCGGCCTCGCGTTCATCAGCGCCACCAGCAGGGCGCCGAGCAGGATGAGCCGTGTCGCGCCGCCGATCTGCTGGAGCAGCAGGTTCTCCCAGACAAACATCACGCTGTAGAGGAGCGCGGGCAACAGCAGCGCGCGCCAGAGACCCGTTGCCTGCGGGAAGATCACGATCGCCGCCACCATCAGGATGTAGGCGACGTCGGCGATGTGCTCCGGATTCCTCGGGAAGAGCATCCAGTGGTCGAGCGCCCGCGCGAAGAGCCCGGACCCGATCGCCTTGCCGTCCGTCAAGCGCGGATAGGCCGCCGAGGCGATCGCGTGCACGGCGAAGCCGAAGGCGATCAGACCGCCCAACTCGAGCGCGAGGCGGCGCCAGGGCCGGATCTTGACCAGGATCGCGAGCAGGATCGCCCCGTAGAAGAGCGGCCGGGCGTTGGCCGAGGAACGGAGCAACTCGGGGACGCTACTGACGACGATCGCCCCGACGAAGATCCCCATCATGCTCCCGAAGCCGCCGAGGATCATGATCGCGTAGATCGTGATCAGGAGCCCTACGTTGTAGTCGCCGGGGAGTGCGGCGGTGGCGATGGTCGCGTAGATCGCACCGGTGAAGCCTGCGACCGCCGCCCCGAACACGAAAGCGAGCAGCTTCAGCCGATTGACGGGGATGCTCATCGCCTCGGCCGCAAGCGGGTCCTCGCGCAGGGCTCGCCAGGCACGTCCCGTCCTCGAGTCGTGTACCGCGAAGAGGAAGATGAGAACGATCGCAATCGAGATCAGCAGGAGGTAGTAGAGCCCTCTCGTCCCCTGCACCTTGTAGCCGAAGAAGTTGAAGGGCTCGATCCCGGCGATCCCGTTCGAGCCGCCGGTCAGGTTCGTGTGCCCGAAGAAGGGGAACTTGATCCGGTTGGCGTTGTTGACGAACACGTAGAACGCCTGTCCGAAGAAGAGGGTCGCAATCGCGAGGTAGTCGCCGAACAGCCGTCTCGACGGCAGCCCGACCAGAAGCCCGAGCACGCCCGTCGCCACGATCACGACCGGGATCGCCGCCTCCGCCTGCCAATGGTTGTTGTACTGGGGCGACGCGAGGATCCCGTACGTGTACGCGCCGAAGCCGAAGAACGCGACGTAGCCGAGATCCAGCAGCCCGGCGAATCCCACGACGACGTTGAGGCCGATCGCGAGCAGCCCGTAGACCAGCGTGAAGAGGCCGTAGCGGAAGACGTTGCCGTCGCTCGTCACGAGCGGGAAGAGAGCGGCGAGCCCCACGCAGAGAAGCACGCGCGCCGCGGCCGGCAGACGGTCCCACTCCCGCAGGGCGACACCGCGCAGCCCGCTGTAACGCTCGCGCTTCTCTTCCACCGACGCGACCCACTCGTCGACCCCGATACGAGGCGCGCCAGCCGATTCGGCCGGGCCGGGGATGCCGTCGTCGGGCGACATCAGGCCTTCTGCACCACAACCGTGCCGAACAGCCCACTCGGCCGGATCAGGATGACGAGGATCAGCAGCGCGAAGACGTAGAGGTTCTGGAACGTCGACCCCTGCGGCAGGTAGCCCGTCGCGTACGACTCGGCGAGCCCGACGACAAGGCCTCCGATCATCGCGCCCGGAATGCTTCCGATGCCGCCGATCACCGCGGCGGTGAAGCCCTTGAGCCCTGCCAGGAAGCCCATGAAGTGGAAGATCTGGCCGAACACCAGGCCGAACATGACGCCGGCGGCGCCGGCGAGAGCGGAGCCGATGAAGAACGTGACCGAGATGACACGGTCGACGTCGATCCCCATCATCGAGGCAGCCTCGCGGTCGTATGCGGTCGAGCGCATCGCCTTGCCGAGCCGCGAGCGTGCGACGAAGACGGTCAGCGCGACCATCAGGCAGATCGCCGCGACGACCGTCAGCAGCTGCGGCACCGAGAAGAAGAGGTTGCCGATGCTGTAGGTCTTGACGCCGATCAGGTTGAACGTCTGGTAGTCCCGGAACTGCGCGCCGAAGACGAGCAGCGCGCTGTTCTGCAGAAAGATCGAGACGCCGAGCGCGCTGATCAGCGGCGCGATCCGAGGTGCGTTTCGCAGCGGCCGGTACGCGAACCGCTCGATCGCGACGCCGAGGATGCCGCAGCCGATCATCGCCGTGAGAAACATGACGACGAGGACCGCAGCACCCGCGAAGTCCGGATTCACGGGGCCGCCCAGCGCGTGCAGCGCGAACCAGCCGATGAAGGCGCCGATCATGTAGACGTCGCCGTGTGCGAAGTTCAAGAGCTTGAGGATCCCGTACACCATCGAGTAGCCGAGCGCGACCAGCGCATAGAGGCTTCCGAGCGTCAGCCCGCTAACCGTCAGGTCGAAGAACAGGCTCCAGTTCACCGCGGCCTAGTCTCTCAGTACGAGTGCGGCCCGCCAAGCGACGGGCCGCACCCAACCATCAACCTAGCTCTCTTCTTTAGCCGGCAACCGGCTGGAAGTCGCTTCCGTTCGACTTGTAGATGCCGAACTTGTGCGCCGTCGCCAGGTCACCGTTCGTGTTGAAGCGAAGGGCGACGCCGATCAGGGACCTCGATGCGGGGATCTTCGTCCCGCGGATCGCGGCCCGGACCTTGGCCCGGGTGGTGCTGCCGGACTTGCACGCCTTGTCGATTGCCTCGGCAGCGACCTGCACCGCTGCGTAGGTCGGGGCGCCGAAGTAGTCGCCGTCCCCGCCGTGCTGCTTCCTGAAGCCCGCAACGATCTTGGACTTCGGGTTCAGCGGGAAGTTCGTGTCGTAGACGTGTGACCCGACACTGGCGAACGAAGAGTCGAACAGACCGTCCGCTCCCATCAGCTTGACGCTTCCCCGGCCGGCCGATTTCATCTGGTTCCCGAAGGCCTGGCCTTTCGGCGGCAGCTGCCAGGGGATGTAGATCATCTCCACGCTGCGCGGGATCTTCGCGATCACCGAGGAGAAGTCCGACTGCTGCTGGTCGACGCCGTCACGGCCGACCGTGACGCCGGCATTGCGCAGAACCTGCTGCACGGTGTCGGCCAGGCCGGTGCTGTACACCTCCTGGTCGTCGATGATGTAGACGTTCTTCACCTTCAGCTTGTTGATCATGTAGTTCGCGGCCGTGGGGCCCTGGATCGCGTCCGGAGGCACCGTGCGGAACATGTAACCGGTGCGCGTTCCGTCGGTCGTCAGCGTCGTCCGCGTCGAGGAGCCCGAGATCCAGGCGAGACCCGCATCCTTCAGGATCTTGGTCACGCCGACGATCTCGTTGCTGCCTGCGGGCCCGGCCACTGCGAGCACGTTCGGGCTCGAGGCGAGCGCCTGGGCGCCCTTTAGGGCCTCGGCCGTCCCGGTCGGAGCGCCGAGCTGAGTGTCTTCCTGCTGCAGCTTGATCTTCGTCTTGTGCGTCTTGTTGTACTGGGAGACGTAGTAGCTCGCCCAGTGGGCCTGCTGGATCCCGATCGACACGGCCGGGCCGGTCGCCGGAACCATGAACCCGATCGTCCGGGTCTTGCCGCACTTCACGAGCGCGGAGCCGCTGGCGGCCGGTGCCGCCGGAGCGGCGGCACGGTTTGGCGTCGCGTACGCCGCCGCGACGACAGCGAATGCGGCCGACAGGGCCAGCAAGACCCCGATCAACCCTCTCCTACCCTTCATCCAATCTCCTCCTTGGTTAGTGCTCAGATGATGTGACGCCTGGGCGGCTTACTTGTTGTCCTCGTACGCCCGCGAGGCAGGGCTTCCGGACGGATGGAAGACGCCGAGGATCCTCATCACCCCCGTGCCGCTGTTCTCGATGCAGTGAACTTCCTCAGGCGGCAGATGAAAGCACGATCCGGGACGGATCGGTGTGGTATTCCCGCCAATATGGGCGATCCCCTCGCCTGCGACGATGTACCCCACCTCGTCGTAGGGATGGCTGTGCATGGGCGCCTTGCTGGGCTGGACGTTGCCCAGGAACTGCGTTACGTCGAAGCAGCCCGCGTCCTCGTTGACGAGGTAGCGGAAGGTTCGCTCGCTCGAGGCCGGCAGCTCCGGTTGGTCCGCAAAGCGAACGGTGACCTTGCGCTCGCCGGCCGCCTCTGCGCGATCCTCGGGTGCGACGACCGAGACCACGAGCAGCTCGTCCGGCCCCGGGTTCTCCACGGCATAGGTCTCCCCGGGGGCCACGAAGACCGCGGTCTCGGGCGCCAGATCGTGTCGCTCGCCGCCGAGATCGAGCTCGCCGGCGCCGGCGACGACGAACATCACCTCCTGGCTTCCGGTGAGCGTCCGCTCCCGCGACCGGCCGGGCGCGTAACGAACCACGCGCTGCTCGAGCCGGTCGCAGCCGTTGGAGGCGTCGAAGATCACGCGGATGCTCGCCGTGTCGCCTTCCTCCCGGACCGGTTCGACATCGGCCTCGTCGACGACGAACGTCGTAACCGCAGCCATGCGCCCGGATGCTACGCCGTTTGCTCCAGAATTTGCGAGTCGACTACCTCGACCGAGTCTCCGAGCGCGACCCGGCCGGGCCCGAGAACCTCGCCGTAGATCCCGAACGGGATGTGCCTCTCGCCCTTCTCGTTCTCGGTGAAGCCGCGATATGCCGAGATCGTGCGCAGCGTGTCGAGGTCGGGCGCTCCGGTCTCCGGATTCTGCGTCGTGATCGCGCAGCGGCCGACGTCACCGCGTATACGAACGACGGAATCGCCGATCCTCAGGTGCCGCTTGAGCCACCCGTCCTCCTCGTGCGGCTCGCAGCCGCCGAGCTCGAAGAGCATGCGGAAGCGCCTCCCGTCGACGGGTGCGGCGCCGGCGCGGCGCCCGAGCTCCTCGAGCGACGCGCGTGAGATCAGGGAAACGTGCCCGCGGCCCCGGTCGACCGCCGCGCCGGGCGGCGACTGCACGAGGCGAAGCTGGGTTCCGGCCCACTCCGACAACGCTTCCGACCAGGGCCCCACGACCAGCCTGCCCGCGACCTCCCGGCCGTAGAAGTCGGTCGTGATCTCCTCGCCGAGCGCGATCTCGCCGTCGGCGACCGAGCCGTCGGGAAAGCGCAGAGCGAGGCGCTCGGCGGCCGGGTCGTAGTCCGGCCTGACCTGGACGAGTGCTCCCTTTCGCAACTGGTTGTAACGGCGCCCCTCGGCATCGACGAGATGAAACCGCCGGTTCTCAGCTGGGCCGGTCAGGTCGAGCATCACCTCGTCAGGGTGAACGAGCCCGAGCCCCTTGACGGGCGCGACCGAGATGCGGGCGACGGACGCCATGCTCACAGGCCTAGAAGTAGAACTGCGACCAAGCCGTCCACCAGTCGTCTGCGCGCGAGACGAGCGTGAGGTCGCGGATCTGCTCGACGCCGCGACGGTTGCGGTACTCGACCAGGCGATCGGGCGTCATGAAGTCGATCTGGATCTCGGCCGGGCGGCCGGGATCGTAGGCGTCGACGGCGGAGAGGTCGGAGAGGGCCTTCTTGGCGCCCTCCTCGATCAACTCGCGCGCGCGGAGCGGTGGCACCTGCCGCGCGCTGAAGCGGCCGAGCCCCTTCTTGACCGCGACGGTGGTCAGCCCGGGACCGAGCAGCTCGGTCGCCTCGCGGCAGACCGCGGCGTCACCGGTCACGAGCAGGACCGGGCAGCCCCACTGGCCGCAGAGGGCGGCGTTGATCCCGGTTTCCCCGACCGATGTTCCGTTGAACCTGAGCTCGCGCCAGGCCTGGCCGGAGACGGTGTGCGACATGACGCCGTCAGGTGTTCCGGCCTTCGCGTGCATGCCGACGAACAGCGCGGCGTCGCAGCCCTGCTCGAGCAGCTCTGTGTATTCCGTCCAGTCGTTCTGGACGACGTACTCGCAGGCAGGGTCGAGCTTGTCCGGGATCAGGGAATTGAAGGTCCACTCGCCGCCCGCGCCGTGACAGTCCATGACCACGATCTCGGTCGCGCCGGCGGACTTCGCGCCTCGAACGGCGGCGTTGATCTCCTCGGTGTACAGCTCGCGGCCTTCGTGGTAGGAACGTTTCTCCACCGTTCCGTCGGTCTGCTGCCACTTGACGATTCCAGCGACACCCTCCATGTCACTGACGACGAAGACCTTCATGCCCGACAGAATCCCATAGATGGAGACGGGGCTGGGCGGAAAGCGGGTGCTCGTGACCGGCGGCTCGGGCGGAATCGGCTCCGCCTGCGCGCGAGCGTTCGCGGCCGAAGGTGCGGAGGTCGTCGTCCACTACCACCTGGGCCGCGAGCGGGCCGAGGCGCTCGCGGCGGAGCTCGGCGGGGCGCTCACTCTCGGCGCCGACCTCACGCGCGAGGGGGAGGTCGACCGGTTGTTCGAGGCCGCGGGCCGGCTCGATGTCTGCGCGGCCGTCGCGGGCGCCTGGCCTTCCGAGGACGTGCCTGTGTGGGAGCTGCCGCTCGAACGGTGGCGCTCGACGCTCGACTCGAACCTCACCGCGACCTTCCTCACGGCTCGGGGATTTCTCCGGCAACTGGAGGGCGACGGCGCCCTCATCCTCGTCGGCTCGACCGCGGGCCTCGTCGGCGAGGCCGGTCACGCCGACTACGCGGCTGCGAAGTCGGCAATCCTCGGCGGCCTCCTGCTCAGCCTCAAGAACGAGGTGGTGCGGAAATCTTCACGCGCGCGCGTGAACGCGGTCGCTCCCGGCTGGACGGAGTCGCCGATGACCCGCGGCCACGTCTCTGAAGAGCAGGTGCAGCGGGTCTCACGCACGATGGCGCTGCGGAAGGTCGCGCGGCCGGAGGACGTCGCGGCGCAGGTCGTCGTCCTCGCCTCCGATCGTCTCTCGGGTCACGTGACGGGACAGGTGGTCACGGTCGCCGGGGGCATGGAAGGTCGCGTCATCCACGAGTAGAGGCTCAAGTACTCCGCTCGCCCTGCCGATAGTCCCCTTGGACTCCAAGGCCAGGGACTGACGGCAATCACTCCTGCGGTCACGGGGTGCGCGACGGCGGACGAGGACTCCGCCGTCGTTTCTTTATGGGGTCATGCCCAACTGACAACGCCTACGGCGCGTACGACGCTCAGTGGGTGAGCTGCTCCCCTGTTGGCGAGAGGACGTACCAGATGCCTACGAAGCCTTCGCCATACGCATCGCCAGGCTTCTTGTCAGCGCCGAGTCCGAAGGTATTCGGGCCCTCGTCCGTGTAGAGCGGATGGCCGTTGTACGTGACCTGGTCGATTCCGTCGGTGCGTTTGACCGTGCCGAGGAGCTGCGCCTTTGCTCCCGGTCCGGCACGAGGAACGCCCTCTGCCCGCAGCGGGAGCCAGACCTTCGAGCAGTGATATGTCGCGTCGTCGTAGCAGGTCGGCTTGTACTTGTTCCCGCTCTGGTTGTCTGCGGTGTACAGGTACAAGGTGAATCCCCGGCTGTCGACGAGGATCTGCTCGTTGAGCTTCTTGTTGAAGGCGACCTGCACCGTCGGAGACGCGGCTTTGTGCCCACCGCATCCTGACGTCGCAACGGCGACAAGACTCACAACGAGGGCGACATACAGAGTCAGTGAACGCGGCCTGCCCAGGTTCGCTGTTCCTCCTCTCCGGCTGCCTGCAGGTACCGAGTATCAGCGTTTGTTTCGTTGGATGCAAGGTCGGCCACTGGCACAGCCGGAATAACGCAAGAGGGGCCGCCGCCTGGCCCCTCTTGTGTCTCCTTGGGAGGAGAAGGATCCGAGGTTGCCCCCGCCGCATCGGGGCCCCACTCGTCACGTGTCTGACTATTGCGACGAGGGGTCACTTCATCCATCACCCGTTAGCGGTTGACTTCACTACTTCACGGAAGATCGGACGCCTATACTCCGATTCGGAGGCGGGCGCTGTCCCGCTCCGCATCGAGAGAGGCTGAGGGAACCGGCCCTGTGAAGCCTCGGCAACCTGCTCCAGGCAAGGTGCCAAACCCGGCCGGGCGTGAGCCCGGATGGATGTGTCGAGCGAGTCGGAAGGAGTCGAAGTGCCCGCCCAAACCCAGACGCGCAACCGCTTCCTCGAGCGGCTCGAATCCGGCCCGACGATCGTCGGGGACGGAGGCATGGGCGCCTTGCTGTCGGCCGCAGTCCCGCGGCTCCGCACCCCGGAAGAGGCCAACCTGCGCGCGCCCGACGCGGTCGTGTCGCTTCACGTCAGCTTCATCAAGGCCGGCGCCGAGCTGATCGAGACCAACACCTTCGGCGCGAACCGTCGGAAGCTCGCGCACCACTTCCTCGACGACGAGCTCGAGCACATCATCTCGGCCGGTGTCAAGCTCGCCCGCGACGCACGGGAGACGACCGGCCAGGACGTCTTCATCGGGGCGTCGATCGGGCCGCTGGGCGAGCCGGCCGCGTCACGTGTCCGCCGCGAGCTCTTCGCCGAGCAGGCCGCGATCCTGGACGGCCGCGGCGCGGACCTGTTCATGCTCGAGACGTTCTACGACCTCGAGGAAGTCGTGGACGCCGTCGAGGCGGTCCGTGAGGCGTCGGGCCTTCCGATCGTCGCGCTCCTGACCTTCGACGAAGGGGCCGAGACGCTCGCCGGTGTGACCGCGTCGGAGGCGGCCGCCCGGCTGGCGCAGCTCGACGTCGCTGCGATCGGCGCCAACCACGGCGCGGGGCTCCTCGCGGCGCTCGCCGCTCTCGAGCGCATGGGCGAGAACGGCAAGCCGCTCGCGGCGCTCCCGAACGTCGGCCTCGCGAGCCTCTCCGGTGGACGCGTGATCTACCCGCACGCGACACCCGAGTACTTCGCGGAGTTCGCAGCACACGCGCGCAATCTCGGCGCGAAGCTGATCGGCGGCTGCTGCGGGACGACACCGGCGGAGATCTCCGCGATCCGCTCCGCCGTCGAGCACGACCAGAAGCCCCGCGCGCCGCTCGTCTTCGACGCGCCGGAGCTCGTGGTCTCACTCGGCGAAGAGCAGCGCGAGACAGGGCTGTCTCGCGCGCTCGCGGCAGGAGAGTGGATCGTGTCGGTGCAGCTCGACCCGCCGCTCGGCGGCAACAGTGCGGGCGTCGTCGAGGTCGCGGCCGCGCTCAAGGAGTCGGGCCACGTCGGCTGGGTGGACGTCAACGACAACGCGACCGCGCGGGCCGGGATGAGCTCGCTGATGATCTCGGCGACGATCGAGCGCGTCGCGGGCATCGAGTCAATCCCCCACCTGACGACACGCGACTGGTCGGTCATGGGTCTCGAGTCGATGCTGCTCGGAGCCCACGCGGAGGGCGTTCGCAACGTGCTCGCGGTCACGGGCGACCCGCCTGAAGTCGGGGACTACCCCGGCGCACGCGGCGTCTACGAGATCGACTCGGTCGGGCTCACGCAGCTGATGACGAATCTGAACCGGGGCGAGGACTTCAACGGGCGCCCCATAGACGCGCCGACCTCCTTCTTCCCTGGGGTCGCGGTCAATCCCACACCCGACGATCTCGGCGTCGAACTGGAGCGGTTCGAGCAGAAGCTGCACGCCGGCGCGAAGTTCGCGATGACTCAGATCGTCTTCGACGTCGAGCTGCTGGACCAGTTCGTGGCGAGACTCGGGGGAAAGTGGCCGATCCCGACGCTCGTCGGCGTGTTCCCGCTGACGAGCCACCGTCTCGCCCAGCGGCTGCACAACGAGGTGCCGGGGATCGTCGTCCCGCAGCGGCTGCAGGACGCTCTGGAGGAAGCCGGCTCGCAGGCGGCCGACGTCGGGTTCGCGCACGCACGCGAGCTGATTGCCTCCGCGCGCGACCGTGCCGCCGGCGTCTATCTCGTCGCGCCGTTCCGGCGACCCCTGCGCGTGCTGGAGCTCCTCGAAGGCTGACCCGCCGGGTCGAGTAGCCTCCGGGCATGGAAGAAGGCGACACCGTCGTCCTTAAGGTCGTATCGAGCGGGCCGGAGGCCGAGATCGCCTGCGGGCTGCTTCGGTCGGCCGGCATCGAGTGCGCGTACCGAGACACCGAAGCGATCGACTCGTCGCTCGAGGAGTTCACAGCGGACGGCCCGCGCGAGATCCTCGTGCACTCGCACGACCTGGACGCCGCCCGCGAGCTCCTGTCTCGTCCGACGACCTGAGCTAGCTGTTACGGCGCACAGGCGCCGGTCGAGACCGGCCGTGACGCGGACACCAGGTTCGTGCGGACAGCGGCGGCCGGGACGCCGTAGCCGCCGGCGGTGCGCAGACGGGCGGCGAAGATGGTCGCCTCGACCGCTCCCCGCGCGTCGACGGCAGGGGCGCCGGAGTCACCGTGGCGGACCCGCCCTCGCAGAGACGTGATCGAGCGGGTGACCGGCCCGGTGCCGTACGCGTCCTCGGCGAGGACGAATGCCGTCTTGCCGATGCGCGCGGGCGTGGCGGTGAAGCGCCCGTTCTCGGGGAAGCCGAGCACGGCCACTGCCGCACCAGGAACGGCGTCGACGAGCGCGAGCGGCCTCGCGTCGAGCTCGTCGACCCGTAGGACAGCCACGTCGTTCCGCCGGTCGAACGCAACGACGTCCGCTGGATAGCGCACGCCCGACTGCGACTCCACCATCGTGTCCGTCTGCCCCGCGACGACGTGTGCCGCGGTCACAACCAGGTGCGGCCTCGCGACCCAGCCCGTTCCCTCGACGCCGACGCCACACGCCGTGCCGAGGACGCGGAGAACGCTGGGACCCGAGCGGCGAACGCCGAGGGCGTGCGCGAGGCGCGGGTCGGGCGGTGCAACCGGGGCCGTCGGCCCCGTGATGGTCGGGAACGGGTCGATGCGGGCGAGTGCGTTGAGAAGCTGTCCCGGTGGGATGACATCGTTCAGTCCCCTGAGCAACGCCGACGACTGGGCGCCGCGGCGCAGGTCCGCCTGGCCCGGAAGGAGCAGGGCGACGGCGCCGAGCACCCAGACCATCGCGAGCCCGGTCACCGCGCCGAGAGCCAGGCCTCCGACCGAGTCGAGCGTCGCCAGCCTCGGCCGCCGGAACCTCGTGCGCAGCGCCGAGCCGGCCAGAGTGCCGAGCGTCTCGAGCACGATCGCCCCCACCGCAGCCCCGGCGAGCGCCGCCAGCGGGGTGTACGGAGACCTGGCCCCGCCCTGCAACAGCGCCGGCGCGATCCGCGAGCCGAGCCAGGCTCCGAGCACGATGCCGGCCAGCGAGAGCGCGCTCGCGGCAAGCCCCTTCTTCCAGCCGATGAACGCCGTCAGTGCGACGAAACCGATCGCGATCAGGTCGACCTTGGTCACTGGCTCGGGAGGGTACTCGCTACACTGGCCGTCCCATCGAGGGGGCGTAGTTCAGTTGGTTAGAACGCCGGCCTGTCACGCCGGAGGTCGCGGGTTCGAGTCCCGTCGCTCCCGCTCCGATTCGACGCGGCTGCGCCAGTCCGACGGGCGGCCTGAGGCGCGTACGCCTACGGCTGAGGTTGGCGAGTGGATCTTCTTTCGCGGGAAGGATCGTGGATCCGTGAGCGCATCGCGTCACGATTTGCGATTGTCCGCCCATCCACGCAACCGAGGAAAGGCGCCACCATGGCTCAGCGCGAAGAGATGCGCCCCGAGCAGGCAGTCGGGATTCTCGCCGGCTTCAAGAACTTTCTCATGCAGGGCGACATCATCATCATCGCGATCGGCTTGGTCATCGCTCTTGCGTTCAGCACCCTGATCAAGGCCTTCACCGACAACATCATCACCCCGCTCGTGAACGCGATCGGCGGCGGCTCGACCGGCCTCGGCTTCCACGTCAACGGCCAGCTCGTCAACATCGGCGCCTTCATCTCGGCGGTCATCTACTTCATCATCTTCATCGCGGTTATCTACTTCGTGATCGTCGTGCCCTACCGCGCCTATCAGAAGCGGCGCGGGGTCACTGTCTTCGGCGATCCCGCGCCGGCGAAATCCTGCCCGGAATGCCTGTCCGAAGACTTGCCCGTCGCCGCGACGAAGTGCCGCTACTGCGGTAGCAGCATTTGAGCTTCTGCCTCGCCGGGGTCGGTGCCTCGCGTAATCGCCGAACGCTCAGCCCCGCACCGGTTCACGTCTTAGGCGGATCGCGGGGGTAAAGCGCGGGTTCGAGTCCCGTCGCTCCCGCTCGACGGACAGCACGTCACGACGCCGAGGCTCTCGTTGCAAGGAGGGCATCCGCTTCGGCGATATATCGCGTGGCGCCAACAGAGCGGAAGAAATCGAGGGCGTCTTCGAGCAGCTGTGCCGCCGCGTCGGGCCGGCCCTCGCCAACGAGCTTCTCGGCCGCCCGTAGCCGGGCGAGCGCTTCGTTCTCTCGCTCGCCGAGCTCGCGAAAGACACCGGCTGCCGACGCATAGTCGCCGTTGAGCAGCGCACGCGCCGCTTTGCCGTACGGAGTCACGGCAGGCGCAGCCTCGAGCAGACGCCGTGCCTCGTCGCGACGACCGATCGCGGGGGCGGCCCAGGCAAAGTCGCTCAGCATCCACTCGTGGACACCGGGGGGAAAGCCGGCGACGAATTCTTCGGCAAGCGACTGCGCTTCGGTGATCATCCCGGCCTCGGCGTAGAGGCGGACCGCAGTTGCGACGGTCGGCAGGGCCTGCGGATCCCTGATCGCACGCGCGAGAGCGAGGCCGGCGTGCACGTCTTCCAGTGCGCCGGCGACATCGCCGCGGCCGAGGCGGATCCGCGCGCGGCGCCGCCGGACGGAATCCTCGGCGACGGCCATCTGCATGTCCGAAGCGATGAACTCATCCGCCGCGCGTAGGCCGTTGTCCCAATCACCGCCGTCGATGAGCAGCGAGATCTGCTGCCCGCGCGCGTGTCGCGCGTTCACGACGGAGCCGAGCTCGTAGCCCAGCCTCACTGCCTCGTCGATCGCCTCACGCGCCCTCGCGACATCCCCGACCCGCCACACCATCGCCCCGATGTTGTTCAGTGCACGCGCCGCTTCGGGCGACCGGATCCGGCGCGCGATCTCGACGCTTGCCTCGAGGTCGCGCAGCCCTGCGGGATCCCCTTTCTGGAGCTTCGCCGTGCCGATGCTGGTCAGCGCATGCGCGCGAAGCTCGTCGAGGCCCAGACTTTGCGCCATCGCGAGTGCCTGCTCGCCGAACGTGATCGCCTCGTCGTTATCGCCGGCGAGACCGCGGTAGCGGCAGACCTGGCTGATGACGTGCGCCTTCGCCTCAGAGGGCGGGAGGTCGACGACGAGTTCAAGGGCGTGCTCGAGGTGTCGGTCGACCGCCTCGCGGTCGCTCCGGTGCCAGAACGCCTCCGCAAGCAGAGCTTCGGTCTCGGCCGCGCGCTCGGTCGCGCCGGCCGCCAGCAGCGCGTCACGCGCCTCGACGAGCGCCTCTTCACGCCGCGCGTCTCCCGCAATGTGACGCGCACGCGCGAGGCGAAACAGCAGTTCGGGGCGGTCGGGATCGTCGTCCGGCGAGAGTGCGAGCGCTTCGGCGTAATAGCGAGCCGCGCCTCCGTACGCGTTCAGGGCGACGGCGCGATCACCGGCCACTCGAAACGCGGTGCGTGCGCGAACGTCGTCGTCTCCGGCCGCTCCGCCGGTCGCGCGTCTGAGCTCGAGCGACCGCAAATAATGATTCGCGAGCAGCTCCGCATGCTCTTCGGGCCGCCCGAGAGACTCGATCCATTCCGCGCTCGCTCGATGCTTGTCTGCTCGCAGCTCGCGCGGAATCTGCTCGTAGGCGACCTCGCGGACGAGCGTGTGGCGGAAGGTGTACTCCGTTTCGCCCGCGACCGAAGAGCGCCGCTCGCGACGGACGAAGTCCTTGCGCTCGAGCGCGCGAAGCAACTGCTCCGCGACGGAAGGCTCCCGCCGCAGCGCGCCCGCCCAGAACACTCTTCCAAGAACGGCCGAGTCTTGCAGCAACTCCTTCTCGTCGCCCGGCAGCACGTCGATCCTGGCCGCGATCATGCCCTGGACGGACTCCGGGAGCGCGACCTCACCCGGACGATCGACCAGCATGCGGGCGAACTCCTCGGCATAGAGGGCGTTGCCGCCCGCACGCTCCAGCAAGGTGGCTTGCAGGTCGGCGTCCAGCGCCGGCCGTTCGAGCAGCGCATGCAGAAGCAGCGCCGACTCCTCATCAGAAAGCGGCGAGAGCAAGATCGTGGCCGAGTTGACCTTGCCTCCGCCCCACGCGGTCCGTCGCGCCAGGAGCTCCGGGCGCGCCGTCGCCAGCACGCAGATCGGCACACCGCGTGACCAATCCACGAGCTCCTCGACGAAGTCGAGGAGTGCCTCGTCTGCCCAGTGCAGATCCTCGAAGACGAGTACGAGAGGGCGCTGTTCGGCAAGCGCCTCGAAGAACCGCCGCCACGCCGCGAATGCCTCGCTGCTCCGATCGCCCGCGAGGGGCTGCCCGCCCTCGAGGCCGACGAGCGGGGCGAGGTGGCGCACGAGCCACGCCGCCTCCGTCGGCTCGGCAGCGAGGGGGCCGACTGCTGCTGAAAGCTTCGACGCGGTTTCCTCGGGCGAATCGGAGTCGAGAATCCCCGCCTGCGCCTTGACCGTCTCGGCCAGAGCCCAGAAAGTCACGCCGTCGCCGTAGGGCAACGACCGGCCGTGGCGCCAGTAGACGAGGCCGTAGGCGCCGTCCTCGATCAGCTTGAAGAGCTCGAAGACCAGCCGGCTCTTGCCGATGCCGGGGACACCGACGAGCGTGAGCAACTGGGGCTCGCGCTCACGGACGACGCGCGCCAGCGTGTCGCGAAGCAAGTTCAACTCGTTTGTCCGCCCGACGAGCGGCGCGCCGCCTTGACGTTCGACACCGACACGCGCGAGCGGCTGCAGCGCTTCCCAAACCCGTACCGGCTCAGCCTTTCCTTTCGCGACAATCGCGGGCGACGGCTCGTACGCGATCACACGCTCCGTTGCACGGAAGGTCTTCTCGTCGACCAAGATCGTGTTGGCGGCGGCCCCGGCCTGCAGACGCGCCGCGGTGTTGACGACGTCTCCGGACGCGATCGCCTCACCTACCTCCGCGCGCGCGTCGAGCGTGACGAGCGCCTCGCCGGTCGTGACGCCGATCCGTAGGTCACGCCCTCCCTCCTCTGCGAGGGCGTCACGGATCGCGATCGCGGCACGGACGGCGCGCTCCGGATCGTCCTCATGCGAGACCGGTGCGCCG
>DATDDZ010000284.1:0-6896 GCA_036523555.1 Gaiellaceae bacterium | reverse complement strand
GCCGACGAGCTCATCTATTCCGAGCTGGCGAAGAGCTTCGCGTCCACCGGCGAGTTCCTGATCCGCGACGTCCATCACGGCACGTACGGCGTGGTCTATCCGCTGATGATCGCGCCGGCGTGGCGGCTGTTCGCCGCGGTGCCCGATGCGTACGCGGCGGCCAAGACGATCGGCTCGGTGCTGATGTCGCTCGCAGCGATTCCCACGTACTTCCTCGCGCGCCGCGTGACCCGTGACGCTGTAGCTTCCGAGGACGCCGTACGGTGAGCGTCCGCGCGCGAACTGCACGATCAGCACGGCGATCACGGCACCGGCGAGCACGCCGTAGAGGACGCGGAACTCCGCGAGCGCGCGCAACCGCCTGCGATCGAGCCAGGCGAGCACCAGCGGAGCGCTGGCGATCGCAGGAACGAGGACGATCGCCTGGGGACGGGTGAAGAACGCCAGCAGGCAGACCGCGAGCAGCGCGAGCTGGCGCCAGACCGTCGGGCGCTCGAGCGCGAGCACGAGCGCGAGCGCGACGCAGACGAAGAGCGGGTAGAAGACCGTCTCCGTCATCAGCGTGCCCGTGTACATCATCGACGGCACGGCGATCGTCAACACGGCCGCGAGCAGAGCGAGAAGCTGTGAGACGACCCGGCGCGCGAGCAGATACGCAGGAATCGCCGCGAGTGACATCAGGACCGAGCCGATCGTCTTCGCGGCCGCGTAGGCGTCCGGCACCGATCCGAACACGCGCCATGCCGGCGCGATCAGCGCCGGGTACACGACTCCGTAAGCGCCGTGATGCACGTCGCGGATCAGGAAGCTGCCGGTATCGGCGAAGCTCTTCGCGAGCTCCGAGTAGATGAGCTCGTCGACCATGATCCAGGGAGCGACGACCCGGCGCGAGAGGCCGTAGCGGAAGACGGCCGAGACGATCACGAGCGCGGCGAGCCAGGCCCAGACCGGAACGCGCGAGAGTCGACCCCCTCCCACCGGAGGCGCAGGCTCCGGCC
This sequence comes from Gaiellaceae bacterium, assembly GCA_036523555.1. GTDB lineage: Bacteria > Actinomycetota > Thermoleophilia > Gaiellales > Gaiellaceae > 3-1-20CM-4-69-9. The sequence continues at coordinate 5,898 of DATDDZ010000284.1, read as the reverse complement.
TCCCGTTGCGGGCCAGGCCGATCTCGTCGAGACGGGCCGAGAGCTCGGCGGCGTAGGCCGTGCCCGGCTCGATGCCGATCTCGGCGGCGGCCCGGGCGACGTCGTCGACGACGGCGGTCGCGACGCGCGTGCCTCCGGCCGCCTCCTCGAGTGCCGCCGTGTAGAGCTCGGCCACGCGGCCGAGGTCGTGCTCGCGGCCGACGTAGTCCCGGGCAGCGTCGCTCATCGCGTGCTGCGTCGCCTCGCTCGAGGCGAGGAGCTCGAGGGCGGTGGCAATCCCCGGGACCTCGTCCTCGTCCACCGGCACCTTCAGCGCGACCTCGTCGGGAAGCTCGGAGAACCAGCCGAGGTCGCTGACGACGAGGGGGCGGCCGAGCGCAAGCGCGCGAATGGCGCTTCCCGAGGTCTCGCCCATCGTCGGTGCGCGCAACGACACGCAGGCGTCGCAGGCCGCCATCAGCGACCAGAGGCGCTCCTCGGGGACGTAGTCGATCCGCTCGACGCCAGGGCCAGTGAGACGGCCCGCGTCGAAGCCGGGCGAGGCTGGCCCGACGAGCAGGAGCCTGGCGTCCGGATGACGGCTGCGAACGAGGGCGAAGGCCTCGACGAGCTGGGGTAGGCGCTTGCTGGGGTTGAGATGGCCGAAGCATCCGAAGAGCGGGCGGCCCTCGATCTCCGCGGCCGGGCCTCCGGAGGGAGGCCACGCCGGATGTGGAATCCTCGAGATCGGCCCGGAGTAGCCCAGGTCACGCGCACGTTCCTCGACGAAGTGCGAGTGCACGATGAGCGCGATCGCGCCCGAGAGCACCTCGCCCGCGAGCGGAAACTCGTCGGGATTCGTCTCCCACGGCGGCGGCACGCGGCCGTCGAGCACGCCGTGCGCGAGCAGGCGACCCGGGATTCCGGCGTCGCGCTCCATCGCGGCGAGATAGCCCGGCCCGTCCTTCCGGCCGATTGTCAGCCCGGCGACGAGATGGTGGAGGACGAAGTCGTGCAGGACGACGACCCCGGGACGCCGCCTCAACGCCTCGACGATCCACCCGTGCGCCTCGGGATCGTTGCCGACGTGGTAGAGCGCGACGTCGCCGGAGCCGGGACGCGTCCGGCCGCGGCGGACGACCTCCACGTCGACGAGACGCGCGAGCGCGGGAACGAGCAGCGCCGAATAGTCAGCGATGCCTGACCGCTCCGGCGGCATTGGAGAGAAGTAGTCGACCTTCAGCAGTGCCCCTTCCAGTGATGCCGATGTATTGCCGAACGGGGCACTAGCTCAGGAGGCGCGCGATCGTCTCGTCCCAGGAAATGCGCCCTGCGATCTCCTTGCCGGCCCGGCCCCAGGCTTTCGCGTCGTCGACGTGATCTCTGAGCCACGCACACGCCTCCGCGAGTGCGTCCGGCCGGGGCTCACAGACGATTCCGGTGCGGCGGTCGGCCACGACCTCGAGCGGCCCGCCGGCGTCCGTGGTCGTGACGACGGGCTTCTCGGAGAGAAACGCCTCGTAGGGGACCATCCCGAAGTCCTCGTCGACCGGCGCGTAGTAGACCGCGAGGCACGTGCCGTAGAGCTCGGCCAGCTCCTCCTCACCGACGCGTCCGGCAAAGCGGGCCCGCCCGTCGAGCCCATGCCGCTCGGCGAGCTGCTCGAGCCGCGTCCGGTCGGGGCCCTCGCCGACGATCACGCAGCGCAAGGTCGAGTCGGCCGCGAGCGCGTCGAGCAGGAGCTCGTGCCGCTTGGCCCGGTCGAGGCGCCCGACCGAGAGAAAGAAGTCCCCGTACCCGTCAGTCCTGTACGGGAGCTCCTGCGGCGGGTGCGGCATGACCTCCGCCGCGATCCCCGTCGAGCGCTCGAGCCGCTCGGCGACGTTCCTCGAGGTGGCGTAGACCTTCTTCGCCTCGCCGAGGGCGACCCGGTCCAGCCGCTGCACCGCACGCCTCGTCGCGCGATCCTCGGCGCTCTCGCCGAACTGGCCGAGCTCGGTGCGGTCGAGCTCGTACGCCTGGCGGAACTGGTGCAGCAGCCAGACGACCTTGTTCGGGTGCCGGACGGCGTACGACGGGAACTTGGTCGCGATCACGAGGTCGATCGCCCGGCCGTCGGACTCGCTCAGGTCGAGAAGTCGCCAGAGGAAGGCCTGCGAGAGCACGCGCTCGCCCGGGTACCACTTGTACGGCACCGTGACGAGGTCGGCCTCGTGGTCGCGTTGGCGCAGCTCTGCGATGAGGTCGTCCGCGAAGATCTCGGCGCCGCCGCGTGCGAACGGCACCTGCGGGAGGCAGACCGCGATCCTCACCGCCGGTCGAGCTCTCGAGGTACACGCGCGGGTTCCCGGGTCCCACCACGCCCTCCCACCGTCAGCCTAGGCCGGAAACCGTGACGTGTCCGTGACGCGACCGCGACGAAGCGGTGCCTAGCCACCGGCACCAGTCCGTGCGACGAGCGCGTAGTCGAGCGGAGCGAAGAGGAGTTCGTTGAGACGGCGCACGTTTGCGGCGATCAGCGGGTCGTCCGGCTCGGTCAACCGCTCTGCCGGCTCGTTGAGAAAACGAATCTCCGTTTCGCCGAAGCCGGACTGCCGCGCGAGCAATTCGAGCGTCTCCGGGACGAGCGGCTGCGCGTGCGTGAGGTCGGCGAAGTAGTTCCGGAGCGCGATCGGAGACAGCGGGTTGATCGTCTCGGCGACGAGGAGGCCTCGCGGCCGGAGCTTCACCGCTGCGAGCGTGAGCGCCCGGGTCAGGACTGCCGGAGGAAGGTGCTCGACCACCTGGCCCATGAAGATCCCCCCGAGCGAGCCGTCCGCGAGCGACTCGAGATGCTCGATGAGGTCAGCCTGCTCGACCTCGAGTCCCTCTCCCCGCGCATAGGCGACCATGTCTGCATCCGCGTCGATGCCGCGGGCCTCGACTCCCGCGTCGCGCAGGAGCTCGAGAAGCTCACCACGGCCGCAGCCGGCGTCGAGCACAGGCCCCGCGTTCCTGAAGTCGTCCACATAGGGGCGCTGGCGCTCGCGGATCGCCTCGACGCTGCCGCGCATCCTGCTTTCGAAGGCGAAGTAGTCAGGCAGGGCAGAAGCCGCGGGCTGAGCGGCCACGGTCATCGGAGCCGCGCCTGCCGCCCCGACGCCACCGCCCCCGCGCCGCTCGAGCCGGGCGAGACGTTCCTCGAGCTCGCGCGCAAGCCGCTCCGACCGCTCGCGCGCCGCGGTGCTCGCATCGGCCCGCTCCGAGAGCGCGTCGAGGAGCTTGAGGACGGAGTCGTTGAACACCCGCTGGTCGGCCGCCAGCGGCTCGACGTACCACCGCATCAGCTTGCGCAGTACGCGCTTGGCGAATCCCTTCGGGCCGCTGCCCGCCTCCCGCTCGGCCGTGACCGGCCAGAAGCGCTCGGCCAGCCCACGGGTCGCACCGAAGTCGGCGCCTCGGGCGTCGCCGCCGGCCGTGCCGCGGCTCAGCTCTTCGCGCAGGCGCTCGAACAGGGCAGGGACATCGATTTCCGAGGAGGAAATGCCTGCAGGCGCCGGGTTTTTCGCTTCCGGCCCGGACATTCGAAGGATTGTACGGGGTGAGCCCGTCAATGGAGGGCGCGCACGTAGTGCCACGCCTGCGCGAGACCGAGCTGGCGCATGGCGACGAGGATCAGCGTGTAGAGCGCGAGGCCGGCGGCGGCGGCCGGCACGGCGCTGAGGACAAGCGACGCCCCGCCGAAGGCGAGCGCGGTTGCCGCTCCGACGAGGAGCGAGAGGCGGCCGAGACCGAGAACGGTCAAACCGAGCATCTCGGGTGAGAGTGCGGCCATCAATCCGAGCACGAGCAGCAGGGTCGAGATGCCGAGCGCGACCGTGACGCCCGTCAACCCCCACAACGACCGCCCGACGATCGAGATCGGGATGTCCACCGCAACACCTGCGAGAGCGAGCGGCACGAGCAGGCGCGTTCGCCCCATCACGAAGAGCAGCGGGTACGTGATCGAGAAGGCGGCGTTCGCGATCATCCACGGCGAGAGATAGACCACCAGCCGGCCCAGTTGGCCGCCCACGTCCCCCGCGAAGGCGTCGCCGAGAATCGCGGTCACGACGCGTCCGCCGATCAGGGCGACGAGCCCCGCTCCCGCCCCCACGAAGGCGAGCGACACCCAGGCGGAGTGAACGACGTGCTCCGAGGCGCTCTCGGCGTCGACGCCGCGTCGAGTCAGCGGCGCAGTCGAGATCAATGCCAGCGAGAACGCTGTGGCGCTCGTGAAGGTGGCGGCGAGCAGGTACGCGTAGGAGAGGCTCGTGACACTTCCCTCCCCGGTCCCCCCGGCGAAGCGCAGCGCGATCACGTAGAGCCCCTGCATTGCGAGCGGCAGTGCCGCGCCGTAGGTCAGGTGCCACAGGCGTCGCCTGATCCGCAGGCGCGTGCCGCGGTGAAGACGCAGCCGGCTGCCCCGCAGCGCGAGGGCGACCGCCGGGATCCCGATCGCGATCGCCCCGTTGAGCGCGAGCCCCCAGGCGAGGGAGACGAGCCCGTGGGCGCTCGCCGCGAGCACGAAGAAGACGACGCCGCCGATGCCTCCGAACGCGAAGCCCGCCGCCGCCGGGATGTAGCTGTTGCGAGCGGCGAGGGCACTCGCGGCGAGCGAGGCGAGGAGCTGCGCGAAGGCCGCCGGGATCAGCCACGGCAGCGCGTGGGCCGCGACGGACGCGGACTGGTGCGGCAGCTTTCCCGTGATCAGCTCACCGAAGAAGCCCGAGAACAACGCCACGACCAGAGTCGCCGGAATCGAGACGGCCAGGAACGCGATCACGTAGGCGCGGAACTCCTCGCTGAGCCGGCCTTCCGCCTCGGCGCGCGTCAGGTCCGGGACGACGACCATCCTGAACGACTGCGCTCCGAGGACGAGGACGAGATACACGCCGTACGCCGCCATGAACCCGTCCGTCTCCCGGTTGCGGCCGAACTTGTGAGCGAGGTAGGCGCCCGCCGCGGCCGCCGCCAGGCTCAGGGTGACATATGAAAGTCCTGTAAGGAGGCCGCTCTGGACAGCGCTCTGGCCGCGTCCCGGGCTAACCTTGGCGTGCTCGTCGGCGGGCACCGCTGCATGAAATCAGACCCACACGACCCCACCTGGACGGACGAGGCGCTCGCGGATCTACGGCGGGAGTTCGGCGACCACTTCGCCGACCGGACGTGCCTCGTCACCGGAGCCGACGGCTTCATGGGCTCGCACCTCACCGACGCCCTCGTGCACCTCGACGCGAACGTGCACGCGTTCGTCCGTGCGACCTCGAGCGGCGCGCTGAACAACATCGGCCCCCTGCGAGAGCGACTGAAGGTGCATTTCGCCGACCTGACCGACAAGACCTCGGTCGACTACCTGGTCAAGGAGCTGCTCGACGCGCCGGACAAGCCGTACGTCTTCCACCTCGGCGCGCAGGCTCACGTCGGGGAGTCCTGGCACAGGCCGTACGAGACCGTGATGGCGAACACGATCGGGACGCTCAACCTGCTCCAGTCGATCGTCGACTACGGGCTCGAGCTCGAGAAGTTCGACACCGCGGGAACGTCCGAGGAATACGGGAACCCGCGCGAGGCGGTCGCGCACCAACACTCGTTCGACGACGAGGGCTCGCTGATCCTGCACGAGCGCTCGCCGATCAACCCGAAGTCCATCTACGCGACCTCGAAGGTCGCAGCCGATTTCCTCACCATGAACTACCACGACGCCTTCGGCGTACCGGGAGTCGTCACGCGGATGTTCAACAACTACGGGCCGCGGCAGAACCCCCGCTACGTGACGGGAACGATCATCACCCAGGCGCTGACACGCGAGACGATCGAGCTCGGGCAGCTCGACCCGATGCGTGACTTCTGCTTCTGCACCGACGGCGTGCGCGGCCACCTGATGGTCGCGGCACGGGG
>DATDDZ010000283.1:0-5680 GCA_036523555.1 Gaiellaceae bacterium | reverse complement strand
GCGGTCGAGGAACAGTCGCAGAGCCGTCTGCGCGGCGCCGATTCGAGTCGGCTTCACGTCCTTCGCCTCCATCGACCGCGAGACGTCGATGACGAGGATGACGGTGGCACGGTCGCGCGGGACGAGCGTCGTCATCTGCGGGCGCGCGACGCCGACACAGAGCGCGGCGAGCGCGAGGAGGAAGAGCACCGGCGGGACATACCTCCGCCACGGTCGCCCCGAGACGACCCCGGCGAGCACGTCGAGGTTCGTGAACCTGATCGCGTAGCGCATCCGCCGCCGCTCGGACAGGAGGTAGAGAGCGGCAGCCGCGGGCAGCGCAAGCAGCGTCAGCAGCATGAGAGGGCGAGCGAAGCTCATCGACCGTCCCTCGGTCGATGAGCCGGGGAAGGGGCATCGGGGGAAACCGGGAGGTTTCCCCGATCTTCCTCCTCAGCGCTCGCGGCGATCTCGGCGGCGCGGGCGCTGAGGCGATCCCAGAAGAAGGGGGTGCGTGGGGGAAACGGTGTTTCCCCCACGCGAGCGAGCCGACGGCGAGCGAAGCTCACGTCATTCACCACCCGCGCAGACGGCGCCGACCTGGACGATGGTGCGCACCTGACCGGCCGCCGGGCCTGCCGCGACGCGAACGGCGACGCGGCCGCCTCGAACGGTGCGCGCAGTCCGGACGCTGCGAAGCAGCGTCGCGTCCGGGGGCCCCGACGTGTAGAAGCCGACGGCGTGCCAGCCCGAGACGAGCCGCTCGCCGGCGCCGCAGGCGGTGAACACCGTCAGGACACCCGGCCGGAGACGGAGATTGCGCACGCGTCGGACGGTCGGCTCGCCGGGCGGGAAGGCCGCTGCGGCGGCAACCCGACGGTAGGGCACCGGCCCTCCGCCGCCACCATTCGGCGGGATACAGCCGAGGTGCGGACGAAAGCTCGGGGCCCTCGCGGACGCGCCGACATACGTGGCCGCGAAGACCGCGGCCCGTCCCGTCGTCACGCCGGGCCCGACAGGGCCGCCCAGCGTCCCGACGAAACCGATGTCGACGGCGCGGTCGCCGAGCTCCGCATCGAGGCCGCCGATCGCATAGCGGCGGGACAGGAGAGCTGGAAGTCGACGCGGGCGCGCGGAACGCCGAGACCGGCGGGCACGGCGACCCACGGTCCGGCGACCGGAACGCAGATCAGCAGGCCGCGGCACTCGTTCGTGGCCGCCGCAGGCTGGGCACCGGCGGCGGCGATCCCCCCGGCGAGGCAGAGCGAAGCGACGAGCTTCCTCACGGCACCCTCCTGAACCACAGCGCCGACAACGCGCCGCCGACGAAGAGCAGGGCCGCCGACCCACCGGCGAAATAGTCCGTGACCTCTCGCACCTGGGTGCGCCTCCCGAGGCGCGAGCCGAGCTTCTCGTAGACGTCGCGCAGGCGCGCGTCTGTCGGCGCGGTGAAGAGCTCGCCGCCCGTGATGCCTGTCACCGTCCTGAGCGTCTCGGCATCGGGCGGAACCCGGATCTGGGCCTGGTAGCCGTTCGCGAGGGGGACCTGGATCACACCGTTCGGTGTGCCGAGGAGGACGGCGTACACGGGAATGCCGCCGGAACGGGCGCTCTGCGCGGCCGCCGCCGGCTGTGTGCGGCCCGACTTCTGGGCGCCGTCGGAGATGACGAGGATCGAGATCGGCGGGACGACCCCGTCCGCGGCGCGCTGCCGACGCCCGAGCTGCGTGGCCAGCGCGACCGCGTCGCCGAGCGAGGTCCCCTGACCGGGACGAAGCGATGTGAGCGCCGCCGGCACGAGCGAGCGGTCGTTCGTCGGCGGCAGGGCGACGTACGCGCGCCCGGCGAAACCGACGAGACCGACCCGGAACTTCTTCGGCATCTGCTCCACGAACGCCCGCGCGGCCCCGCGCGCGGCAAGCAGCCGCGTGGGCTTGACGTCGTCGGCGCGCATCGAGAGCGACGTGTCGAGCACGAGGATGACCGTCGCCTCCTCGCGCTTCACGCTGACGGTCGCGTGCGGCCGTGCGACACCGACGAGCATCGCCGTCAAGGCGGCGACGAGGACCGCGATCGGGAGGTGGCGCCGCCAGCCCGGCGAGGCGTCGACGAGGTTCGGCAGCAAGCCGGGCGACGTCAGCCTTGCCGCCGCCGCCGTGCGCCGGCGGTCACGGACAACGTAGAGAGCGACCAGCAGCGGAACGGAGGCGAGGCCGATCAGCGCTAGCGGCCACTCGAAGCTCACCGCCCCTGCCGCCTCCGCAAGAACGACGCCAGCGTTCGCAACCAGTCTCCCGAGGTCGTCAGCACGACGTGACGCGCGCCTGCCGAGGCGAGCGTCCGCGCGACCACCGCGCGCTCTTCGGCGGCAGCGGCGGCGAAGCGGGACCGCAGCCTCGCGCTCCGCGTGTCGACGCGAAGCTGTCTACCGGTCTCGGGGTCGACGAGCCAGAGCGGGCCGGCATCCGGAAGCTCCTGCTCGGCCCGATCGCGAATCTCGATCGCAACGAGCTCGTGACCGCCCGCGAGCTCGAGCAGCGGACGATGCCAGTCGAGCGGGCCGCGAAAGTCACTGACCACGACAACGACCGCGCGCTGCCGCGCGAGGGCACCCGTGCGTCCGAGCGCTTCTCCGAGGGAGGTTGCGCCGATCCGGTCGGCCCCGGCGTCGCCGGTCTCACCTCGCAGGGCGCCCAGCAGCCCGATCAGGGCCAGGCGGCCCTGCCGCGGCGGGGCAGCGCGCGGGCTCCGGTCGCCGAACGTGACGATGCCGAGCCGGTTGCCGCGGCGGGTCGCGACATGACCCACCGCGATCGCGACTCCCTCGGCGACGTCGGCCTTACGGCGGTCGGCCGTGCCGAACTGCATCGAGGGCGACGTGTCGAGCACGAGCCAGGTGACGAGGACACGCTCGGCGAGCTGGACGCGCACGTGCGGATCACCCGTGCGCGCCGTCACGGCCCAGTCGATGCGCCGAACGTCGTCGCCCGGCAAATAGGGACGGACGAGGGCGAGCTCCGTTCCCTCGCCGTGGAGTGTCGAGCGGTAGTCGCCGGCGAGGAGCCCCTCGATCCTGCGTCCGATGCTCACGTCGAGGGCGCGCAGGAGAGCGTCCGGCAGCGGCCCCGGCCCGGGCCGGGCGGGCGTGGGCTCGGAGTGCAGAGACCGGACGAGGCTCACGCTACGCCGGAGGCAGCCAGGTCGATCGCAGGGACGGGAACGGCGGCGGCGACCTGGTCGAGGATCGAGTCCGACGAGACCTCCTCGGCGAGCGCCTGATAGGTCAGCACCAGGCGATGGCGGAGCGCGTCCTTTGCGAGAGCGTGAAGATCCTCGGCGAGCACGTAGTCACGGCCGCGGACGAGTGCGAGCGCGCGCGAGGCCTGAACGAGGCTGATCGGGCCGCGCGGGCTCGCGCCGAAGGCGATGTACTGGCCCAGGTCGGGCAGGCCGTGTGCCGCGGGATCACGCGTGGCGGCCGCAATCACGACCGCGTAGCTGACCAACGCCGGGTCGACGTAGACGCCCGACACGGCCTTCTGCAGCGCGCGGAGCTCGTCGAGCGACAGCGCCTGCCGAAGAACCGGCTGATCGACGAGCTGGCGCTGGACGATCGTGAGCTCCTCGTCGTGCTCCGGATAGTCGATCACGACCTTCAACATGAACCTGTCGACCTGCGCCTCGGGCAGAGGGTAGGTCCCCTCGGACTCGATCGGGTTCTGCGTCGCCATGACGAGAAATGGCTCCGGGACCGAATACGTCGTATGGCCGATCGTCACCTGGTGCTCCTGCATCACCTCGAGCAGCGCGGACTGCACCTTCGCCGGCGCGCGGTTGATCTCGTCTGCCAACAGGAAGTTGCAGAACACCGGCCCGAGCTCCGTCTCGAAAGTGCCTTCCCCGGGCCGGTAGATCCGCGTCCCGACGAGATCCGACGGGACGAGGTCGGGCGTGAACTGAATGCGGGCGAACGAGCCCCCGAGCACGCCCGCCGTCGTCTTGATGGTCAGTGTCTTGGCGAGTCCCGGCACGCCTTCGATCAGGAGATGGCCCTGCGCCAGAAGGCAGACCAGCACGCGCTCGAGCATCTGGTCCTGGCCCGCGATGACGCGTCTGATCTCGAAGAGAGCCTGCTCGAGCCGGTCCCTGGCCTCAGGCGGCGACGGCACGGGCAGCTCGGTCGGCGATTCGGTCACGTCCCCTCCCTCGGTCGGGTCTCTATGAAGTCATATACGACAGCACGTCAACCTAAGTTTCTCCTGAGAGGCCTCCCCCGCCGGGTGTACGCTATTCGCATGCCCCGGTACCTCGTCGAGCGCGTCTTCCACGTCACCGAAGACCAGATGCCCGCCGTCGGCAGGCGGTCGAAAGAGGTGGCGATCGAGCGTTTTCCCGAGATCATCTGGGAGCACAGCCATGTCGTCGTGGACGAGAACGGCGGCGTGAAGACGTACTGCGTCTACGACGCCCCGAGCGAGGAGGTCGTCCGCAGCCACGCCGTCTACCTCGGCAAACACGACATCGCGTGGGTGCAGGAGATCGCCGGGGACGTCACGCCCGACGACTTCCCGCTCGACGGCGAGCCGGCCGAGGCCGTCTAGCCGCCCGGCGGATTCCCGCGCGACAGGCTGGGCTCGGCGGCGTGGAAGAGGGCGGCCAGGGCAACTGCCCGCCGACGTGTGATGTCGCGGCGCGCGGCGACGTCCTCGGCCGGGAGCAGCTCGAGGGCGTCCTGGTAGAAGGCGGCGGCGACGTGCTTCGACCAGCCGCGGCCCGCCTGGTCTCCCGCCACGACGAATGCCGTCGCCGCCCGCTCGTTCTCTCCGGCCTCACGCCAGTGGTGGGCGACCGCCGAAGCCGCCGCCGGGAGCTCTGACGTCGTCTCCTCCAGGAAGGCCGCCACCTGCGCGTGGCGCCTGCGTCGCTGCGGCCGGGGCAGCGTCGCGTACGCGATCTCCCGGATGAGGTCGTGCTTGAAGCTGTACTGCTGGTCACCGCGGAGCCGGGACACGTTCTCGCGCCGGACGAGGTCGCGGCCCTCGAGCGAGTCCAGCAGCTCTGGCAGCGGCAGCGCCCCGCTCGCCATCGACTCCAGCGCGTGGGCCCAGAACACCTTGCCAACGACCGACGCGTCGAGCAGCACCGCGCGCTCCTCGGGCGGCAGCGTGTCGAGCCGGGCCGCGACGATTGCGCGGATGGACGTCGGCAGCTCGGACGTCGCCGCCGTCGTGTCCTCCGCGAGCGCGGCCGCGAGCTCCTCGATGAAGAGCGGGTTCCCCTCTCCGACGGAGCTGACCGCGGCTGCTTCGCGCTGGATCTTGCGTGACTGGTCGAGCAGCTGCATGGCGAGCTCGTTCGCGTGCTCCTCGCTGAGCGGCTCGATCGGCAGCGCGGTGTAGCCCGGGAGGCCGCCGCCCCAGGCCGGACGGTTTTCGAGGAGCTCGGGCCGCGCCGGCGCGAGCATCAACAGCGGAACGTCGCGGACTCTCGAGGCCAGAGTCTCGAGGAGGTCGAGCATGCCGGCATCGGCCCAGTGGATGTCCTCGAAGACGAGCACCGTCGGCCGCTCCGTGGCGAGCCCTTCGACGAGGCGCCGGGCCGAGAAGAAGAGCGACTGGCGGTCGCCGGAGCTGCCCTCGCCGACGCCGATGAGCATCGCGACGTGCGAGGCGGTCTCGCCGGCATCGGGCCCGAGGAGGTC
>DATDDZ010000282.1:0-7133 GCA_036523555.1 Gaiellaceae bacterium | reverse complement strand
GAGCTCCTGATGGAGATCTTCACCGAGACGATCGAGCGTGAGCTTCCCGACCTCGTGCGGCAGGGCGTCCGCACGCGGTTCATCGGCCGCCGCGACCGGGCGCCGGTCGCTCTCCAGGAGCGGATGGCCGCGCTCGAGGGGGAGACGCAGGAGAACACTCGCCTGAGCCTCTGGATCGCCTTCGACTACGGCGGCCGGGCGGAGATCGTCGCCGCCGCCAACCGGGCGGTCGCCGGGGGAGTCGAGGTCGACGAGGAGACCTTCGCCTCGTACCTCAACGCGCCCGGGATGCCCGATCCGGATCTGCTGATCCGCACCTCCGGCGAGTTGAGGATCTCGAACTTCCTGCTGTGGCAGCTCGCCTATGCAGAGCTCGTCTTCGTCGACACTCTCTGGCCCGACTTCGGCGAGGACCAGCTGCGAGCCGCTCTCGACGACTACGCCAGCCGCAGGCGCCGCTTCGGCGGCCGGTAGGACGCCGGCCCGCGTGCGCCCTCTCGTTTCGCGCGTGGTGGTCGCGGTCGCCGGCGTGCCGGTCGTGCTCGGCCTCGTCTATGTCGGGGGGTGGTGGCTGTTCACGCTCGCGGCGGTAGGCGTCGTCATCGCTCTGCACGAGTACGCGCTGATGATCCGCTCGCTCCGGCCGGTCATCCTCGCCGCCTACGCCGGCGCGCTGCTCTCGCTCCTCGGGGCGCGACTCGGAGGGCTCGAATGGACAGTGGCGGGATTCCTGAGCACGATCGTGCTGGCATTTGTCCTGCATTGGCTGGCGGAGACACGCCAGTCCGCCACCATCGCGATCGCGTCGACCGTGCTGGGCGCGGGTTGGATCGGCCTGTGCCTCGCCCACCTGCTGCTGCTGCGGTCGATCCCCGCGGAAGGGCGGCTCGCGACCTTCACGGTGCTGATAGCGGTGTGGGCAGGCGACATCGGCGCCTTCTTCGCGGGGAGGTTGATCGGGCGGCATCGCCTTGCGCCGACGCTCTCACCGGGCAAGACGTGGGAGGGATTCGTGTTCGGGACCGCGGCGACCGTCTTCGTCACCTTCGTCGCCCTGTACAGGCAGCACTACCTCTCGATTCCGCAGTCGATCCTGCTCGGCTTTGCGGTCGCCGTGGCCGCTCCGCTCGGGGACCTGTTCGAGTCGGCGATCAAGCGGGACATGCAGGTGAAGGACAGCGGCCGGCTCCTCGCAGCCCACGGCGGTGTCCTCGACCGCATCGACTCCGTGCTCTTCGCCGTCGTCGCGGGCTACTACGTGCTGCGTGCTCTCGCTGCGGCCTAGAGGGACGCCGACCCTACACTTCCGGCGTGAAGCGAATCGCGCTCCTGGGCGCGACGGGCTCGATCGGCCGACAGGCAATCGAGATCGTCGACTCCCATCCCGAGCTCGAGCTGTGTGCGGCGGCATCTGGATCGCGCGACGTCGACGGGCTCGCTCCCTTTACGCAGGTGGGCGGTGACCTCACCGAGCTGCTCGAGCGGGCGGAGCCCGACCTCGTCCTGAACGCCGTCGTCGGCTTTGCCGGCTTGCCTGCCACCCTCTGGGCGCTCGAGCGCGGCGTGGATCTCGCCCTCGCGAACAAGGAGAGCCTCGTCGCGGCGGGAGATCTCGCACTGGCCGCGCAGCGAAGCGGCGGCGGCCGGCTGATTCCCGTCGACAGCGAGCACTCGGCCGTCTTCCAGTGTCTCGAGGGCCGGACTGACGAACAGGTGCACTCGCTGGTGCTCACCGCGTCGGGCGGCCCGTTCCGAGGCCGCATCCGCGACGAGCTCGTCGGAGTCACCCCCGAGGACGCGCTCGCGCATCCGACCTGGAACATGGGGCCGAAGATCACCGTCGACTCCGCCACGCTCGCAAACAAGGGGCTCGAGCTGATCGAGGCGCACTTCCTGTTCGGCCTCTCGTACGAACAGATCGAGGTCGTCGTGCATCCGAGCTCGACGGTCCACGCTCTCGTTCGCTTCCGCGACGGCGCAGCGCTGGCGCACCTCGGCTATCCCGATATGCGCGTACCGATCTCCTACGCCCTGACCTACCCCGAGCGCGCCGCGACGCCGCTTCCCCCTCTCGACCTGGCGTCGGGCCTCAGGCTGGAGTTCGAGGCGCCGGATCTCGAGACGTTCCCGCTGCTCGAGCTCGCGCGGCGCGCCGGCGAGCAGGGGGGAACCGGGCCGTGCGTCTTCAACGCAGCCAACGAGGTCGCGGTTGCCGCCTTCCTGGAAGGCCGCCTGCCTTTCCTCCAGATCGCGGAGGTTGTTGCCGATGCCTTGTCGGTGACCGAACGAGCCCCTGCGCGAGACCTCAACGACCTGGTCGAGGCGGATGCGGCCGCACGCCGCCATGCCGAAGAGGCGCTCAAGGTCGGTCTGTGAACGTCTTCGCCGCCATCCTCGGGCTCGCGGTCCTGATCCTGCTGCACGAGGCGGGCCACTTCTTCGTCGCCCGCGCAGTGGGGATGAACCCGCGGCGTTTCTATCTCGGCTTCCCGCCTGCGCTCGTGAAGGTGACACGGAAGGGAATCGAGTACGGGATCGGGGCGATCCCGCTCGGGGGCTACGTGAAGATCCCCGGTATGCACCGGCCCGCTCCGTCAGACCTGGACGTGCAGCTCGGCCCGGCGCTGAAGGAGGATCCGAAGCTCTTCCCGAAGGTCGCCCGCGTGAAGCGGGCGCTCGAGCTCGACGACTACGCCGCTGCCTCCGAGGCCCTCCCCGAGCTCGAGCGTGCTGCCGAGGAGGCCAAGGTGAGCACGGCGGCCGGGAAGCTCGCGCAGCGTGGAGTGAACGAGCTTCGCGACGGGCTCAGCGCCGATGCGTACTGGCGCCAAGCCACGTGGAAGCGGGTGGCGGTCATCTTCGCGGGGCCCGGAGTGAACCTGCTTCTCGCCGTCGTCCTGGTCGCCGCCGCCTACCTGATCGGCGCTCCAGGCGACGCAACGCGGGTCGTGAAGACCGTGCGGCCGAACACTCCGGCAGCCTCGGCGGACCTCAGGCCCGGCGACAGGATCATCGCGGTCGGCGGAATGCCCACGCCGGACTTCGCGGCCGTGTCGAGGCAGATCCGCGGCTCGAAGGGACGCCCGATCAGGGTCACGGTTGCCCGCGGGGGCCACATCGTCCTCATCGGGCCCGTGAAGACGAAGAAGATCGACGGTCACTGGGCCCTCGGGTTCTCGCCCGGCTGGGATGAGGTGAAGTACGGGCCTGCGAGCGCGCTCGGGCACAGCCTGTCGGACAACTGGCGCGCGACAAAGGGGGTCGTCACCTTCCTGCCGCGGCTTCTCACGGGCGCGGGGAGGAAGCAGGTCTCGAGCCCTGTCGGCATCGTCGACTACTCGAGCCGCGCGGTCGCCCTGACGTTCACGCTCTTCCTGCAGATCCTTGGGCTCGTCAGCCTGTCGCTTGCGATCCTGAACCTGTTGCCGCTCCTGCCGCTCGACGGCGGCCACATCCTCTTCTCCCTGATCGAGGGGGTCCGGAGGAAAGCCGTGGGCCGGGAGGTGTACGAGCGTGTCTCCGCGATCGGAATCGCGCTCTTCCTCGTCCTGACCGTGATCGGGCTCTCGAACGACATCAGCCGGCTCGGGGGCGGCTAGGAGCCCGTCGATACACTGACTCGCCGGATGGCTTCGGAGCGGCAGATCAGCGTCGGCGGGGTGAAGATCGGCGGCGGGGCGCCCGTCGTCGTGCAGTCGATGACCCTGACGAAGACGCACGACGTGGAGGCGACCACTGCGCAGATCGCCACGCTCGCATCGGCGGGCTGTGAGGTCGTCCGCTGCGCGGTTCCGAAGACCGAGGACGCGGAGGCACTGAAGGCGATCGTGCGCCTCTCGCCGATCCCGGTCATCGCCGACATCCACTTCAACGCGAGCCTCGCTCTCAAGGCGATCGACGCCGGCGTGGCCGCGGTCCGGATCAATCCCGGCAACATCGGCGGCTCGGACAAGGTCGCCCAGGTTGTGCGTGCGGCCCAGGGGGCAGGCATCCCGATGCGGATCGGCGCGAACTCGGGGTCGCTGCCGAAGCATCTCGCCGACGTCGCGCACCGCGACCAGGCGGAGGCACTCGTCGAGGCGGCGCTGGAGGAGGTGAGGCTCCTCGAGAGCCTCGACTTCAGGGAGTTCAAGATCTCCGTCAAGTCGAGCCACGTCCCGACCATGATCCGGGCGTACCGAATGCTGGCGGCGAAGGTGCCGTACCCGCTTCACCTCGGAGTGACGGAGGCCGGCACGCCGTACTCCGGATCGATCAAGAGCGCGGTCGGGATGGGAGCGCTGCTCGTCGACGGGATCGGCGACACGATGCGCGTCTCGCTCACGGCTGACCCCGTGGAAGAGGTGAAGGTGGCATTCGAGATCCTCAAGTCGCTCGGCCTGCGAGAGCGTGGCCCGATCATGATCGCCTGTCCTTCGTGCGGCCGTGACAACGTCGGCGTGCAGACGCTCGCCGAGCAGGTGGAGGAGCGGCTGCATGCGTATCCGCAGCACTTCGAGGTCGCCGTGCTCGGCTGCGCCGTCAACGGTCCCGGGGAGGCGGGCGATGCGGACTTCGGCATCGCGGGTGGGCGCGAGACGGGCTTCGTCTACGCGCACGGCCGCGTGCTCAAAAAGGTCTCGTCGGACATCCTCATCGACGAGCTCTTTCACGAGATCGACCGGTGGATCGCGGACGGGATGCAGCGCCCCAAGCGGCTGAAGATGGCAAAACCCGCGGCGCTCGCGATGGCGGAAGCGTCGCTGATCCCGCTCGGCGAATAGTCTGCCCGGACAACAGTGATTGCCCGGGCCTCCAAGCTCTTCCTTCCGACCCTGCGCGAGCCTCCCGCGGACGCCGAGGCGGCGAGCCACCGGCTGTTGCTTCGCGGCGGCTTCATCCGGCAGGTCGGAACGGGCATCTTCACCTTCCTGCCGCTGGGCTGGCGCGTGCACCAGAAGCTCGTCCAGATCATTCGCGAGGAGATCAATGTCATCGGTGGCCAGGAGATGTTGGGCCCCACTCTCACGCCGGCCGAGCTCTGGGAGCAGAGCGGACGCATCACGATTCCGGAGGTCTTCAAGCTCGCGGATCGCGGGGGGCGGCAGTTCGTGCTGCCGCTGTCACACGAGGAGACGATGACTCTTCACGCCCGTGAGATCCAGTCGTACAAGCAGCTGCCACAGCTCTGGTACCACTTCAGCACGAAGGAGCGTGACGAGCCACGGCCCCGCGGCGGGCTCCTCCGGGTGCGCGAGTTCATCATGAAGGACTCCTACTCGTTCGATCGCGACGAGGCCGGTCTCGACGCGAGCTTCGACCGCCACAAGGCAGCCTACGAGCGGATCTTCGAGCGCTGCGGGCTCGAGGTCTACTTCGTCGAGGCCGAGTCCGGGATCATGGGCGGCAAAGAGTCCTCCGGCTTCCTCGCGCCGACCGAGTCGGGTGAGAACGAGCTGATGCGCTGTGAGAACGGCGACTACTACGCCGACATCGAGGCGGCGCGGGGCATCCCCCGGGCGCCCACGTTCCCCGAAGCGCTGGGTGCTCCGGAGGAGGTTGCGACCCCGGGCGTGGCGACGATCGAGGCCCTGGCCGAGTTCCTCGGCATCGACTCGGCGGCAACGTCCAAGGCGCTACCGGTCGTCGTCGGCGAGCGGCTCGTGCTCGCACTCGTCCGCGGGGACGACCGGTTGAGCGAGGAGAAGTTGATGACCGTGTTCGAGGCGCCGTTCCGGCCTGCAACGGACGGCGAGATCCGGAAGGGGTTCGGGGCGGGCGGCGGCTCGATCGGCCCTGTCGGCCTCGAAGACGTGGAGGTGATCGCCGACGAGGCGCTGCGGACCGGCCAGTTCGTCGCGGGAGCGAACCGTGACGGCTGGCACCTACGCGGTGTCGAGGCCGGGCGGGACTACCAGCCGCGGTTCGCCGACATCCGGCAGGCGGTGCCCGGCGACGGGTGCCCGCAGTGCGACGGCAAGCTCGTCGTGCAGACCGCGATCGAGGTCGGACATATCTTCAAGCTCGGCACGTTCTTCTCGCGCTCCTACGGTGCGACCTATCTGGACGAGGCGGGCGAGGCACAGCTGATCGTGATGGGAAGCTATGGGATCGGTCCGGGCCGGACGATGGCCGCGATCATCGAGCAGCACCACGACGACAAGGGAATCCAGTGGCCCGCCGAGGTCGCTCCCTACGACGTGCACGTCGTCGCGCTGCCTGGCCTCGAGGCGCAGGCGAATGCGGCTGCCGCGGCTCTCGACGAGGGCGGCTTCGACGTCTTCCTCGACGACCGTGACGCGAGGGCGGGCGAGAAGTTCGCTGACGCCGATCTCATCGGATGCCCCCTGCGCGTGACCGTCGGGCGAAAGGCTGCCGAAGACGGTACGGTGGACCTTCGCGAGCGCACGAAGGGGGAGGACCATGAAGTGAGC
The DNA here is from genome assembly GCA_036523555.1 of Gaiellaceae bacterium. GTDB lineage: Bacteria > Actinomycetota > Thermoleophilia > Gaiellales > Gaiellaceae > 3-1-20CM-4-69-9. The sequence goes on along the minus strand of DATDDZ010000282.1, from coordinate 720 downwards.
GTGGGCGAGCTCGTCACGAAGGCGCGCGAGATGCTCGGCTGATGGCGCGAAAGCGACGCTTCAGCGACGACTCCTTCGGGCCGACGATCGAGCGCCTGATGGGGGAGGCAGGGCTCACCTACCGCTCGCTCGCGGAGAAGTCGAAGCTCTCCGCCGGCTACCTGAACCACCTGGTGCACGGCAATCGGCCGGTTCCCTCCGACGACGTCATCAAGACGCTCGCGCGTGCGCTCGGTGTCGAGGCCGAGCATTTCCGCGAGTACCGTCTCAGGATCATCACCGACCGACTCGAGCGCATGCCCGACCTGATCGACAAGCTCTACAGGCGCTACGGAACCTAGAGAGCGGCGTCGGGGTACGATGGGCCGGTCGCGGGGCGTGGCGCAGCCTGGTTAGCGCGCTAGTCTGGGGGACTAGAGGTCCCGAGTTCAAATCTCGGCGCCCCGATAAGGAAACCCCCTGCTAAGAGGGGGTTTTCTGTGTCTTACCGCCGTCGGGCAGAGCGGCGGCGGTGTCCAATAGATGTCCAAACGTCGTGTCTGAGCGATTAGAAGATTCCCTCATCAAAGGCGAACTCGTCTCGCTCGAGTTGGATGCCAACGGTCTGACCATCGAGCTCAAGATCGGCGACGGTGGTTCCATCCGCCTCGAAGGTCGGGTCACGTCGGCGGAAGCCGTCCGCATTTACCGCCTCGTCACGGAGATCCTGCAGGAGACCTT
>DATDDZ010000281.1:0-5549 GCA_036523555.1 Gaiellaceae bacterium | reverse complement strand
CCCTTTCAAGGTCTTCGATTTGCTTCAGGCGCCTCACGTACCGTTCGCCGCCGTTGAACTGCGCCTTCAGGAAGGCGGCGACGAGGTCGCAGGCCAGAGACTCGCCCACGACCTCCGATCCGAGGCAGAGAACATTCATGTCGTCGTGCTCGACGCCCTGATGGGCCGAGTAGACATCGTGGCAGATCGCAGCGCGAATCCCGCGCAGCTTGCAGGCGGCGACCGATGCCCCGACGCCCGAGCCGCAGACGAGCACGCCGCGCTCGGCCTCGCCTGCGAGGATCGCCTCGCCGAGCTCGCGCGCCTTGACCGGGTAGTCGATGCGCACGGCATCCGTGTCCGTGCCGAGATCGACGATCTCGTGCCCGAGCCCGGCCAGTTGCCCGAGAAGGCTCTCGCGGAGCTTGACGCCGCGATGATCGAAGGCGACCGCCACTCTCATGAGTCGGACGGTACCCCAGACGCAGCGAGAGACACCACTAGAATGGCCCGCGATGGAGGCAACGCAGCTTCGCGAGCTGGGCCAGCAGCTCCGGGTCGACGCGATCCGTCCAGCAGCAGTGGCGGGCTCGGGGCATCCGACGTCGGGCATGTCGGCCGCCGACCTGATGGCCGTGCTCGTCGCGAACCACCTCCGCTACGACTTCGACGACCCCAAGGCCGCTGCGAACGACCGGCTCGTCTTCTCCAAGGGGCACGCCTCGACGCTGCTGTACGGCATCTTCCGCGCGGTCGGCGCGATCGACGACAAGGAGCTCCTCACCTACCGCAGCTTCGGCAGCATGCTCGAGGGACACCCGACGCCGATCATCCCCTGGGTCGACGTCGCGACCGGATCGCTCGGCCAGGGCCTGCCGATCGGGGTCGGAATGGCGCTCGCCGCAGCGAAGCTCGACCGACTGCCCTCCCGCGTCTGGGTTCTCTGCGGCGACAGCGAGATCGCCGAGGGCTCGCAGTGGGAGGCCTTCGAGCACGCCGCGCACTACGGGCTCGACAACCTGACCGCGATCATCGACGTCAACCGGCTCGGCCAGCGCGGAGAGACGATGATCGGCTGGAACACCGGCGTCTACGTCGAGCGCGCGCGCGCGTTCGGCTGGAACGCGATCGAGGTCGACGGCCACGACGTCGAGGAGATCGACCACGCGTACACGATGGCCGCCGAGACGATGGGCCGGCCGACGGTGATCGTCGCGAGGACGATCAAAGGCAAGGGTGTGAAGGCGGTCGAGGACAAGAACGGCTGGCACGGCAAGCCGCTCGCCGACCCCGACGGAGCCATCGCCGAGCTCGGCGGGATCCGGAACATCCATGTGGACGTCGCGAAGCCCGAGCCGGGGCAGCCGCATCGGTTCCCCGGCGGGAAACTTGAGCTGCCGCGCTACGAGCTCGGCGACGAGGTCGCGACGCGCAAGGCCTACGGCGAGGCGTTGAGCGCGCTCGGCTCCGCGCGCGGAGACGTCGTCGCACTCGACGGCGAAGTCAGCAACTCGACGTTCGCCGAGATCTTCAAGGACGCGCATCCCGACCGCTACTTCGAGATGTACATCGCCGAGCAGCAGCTCGTCGCGGCCGCGGTCGGACTGCACGCGCGCGGCTGGAACGCGTTCGGCTCGACCTTTGCCGCCTTCTTCTCGCGCGCCTACGACTTCATCCGCATGGCTGCGATCAGCCGGGTCGACCTGCGGTTGGCCGGATCACACGCGGGTGTGTCGATCGGCGAGGACGGTCCGTCCCAGATGGCGCTCGAGGACATCGCCGCGCTTCGTGCCGTCCACTCGAGCACGGTGCTGCATCCATGCGACGCGAATCAGACGGCGAAGCTCGTGGCCGAGATGGCGGACACGAAGGGCATCGTCTTTCTGCGGACGCTGCGGCCGAACACGCCCGTGATCTACGACGCGGACGAGGAGTTCGCCGTCGGCGGCAGCCGCGTGCTCCGGTCGTCGGACGACGACCAGGTCGCCCTCGTCGCGGCGGGCATCACTGTAGGTGAGGCGCTCGAGGCCGCCGACGTCCTCGAGGGCGAAGGGCTGCACGCCCGCGTGATCGACGCGTACTCGATCAAGCCGATCGACGCCGAGACGCTGCAGGCCGCGGCCGAGGCGACCGGCCGGATCGTCACGGTCGAGGATCACTTCCCCGAGGGCGGCCTCGGAGACGCGGTGCTGGACGCGCTCGCGCAGACCGACGAACATCCTCGAGTCGTGAAGCTCGCAGTGCGGGAGATGCCGCGCTCGGGCAAGCCGGAGCAGCTGCTGGCCGCGTACGGGATCGACAGCGCCCACATCGCCGACGCCGCGCGCAAGCTCGTCGGCGCGGAAGTCACCGCCTCGTAGAGACCCTCGGCCGAGCCGTACCCTTACGCCAATGGCGGTGGTGATCGCATCCAACCTGCGCAAGGAGCTCTCCGGCGACCCCCTCTTCGACGGCGTGTCGTTCAAGGTCGAGCGCCGCGACCGCGTAGCGCTCTCCGGTCCGAACGGCTCGGGCAAGACGACCCTGCTCCGGGCTCTCGTCGGCGAGACGAGCCTGCAGGGCGGCGAGCTCGCCCTCCAGAAAGGGGCGCGCGTCGCCCTGCACGACCAGAGGCCCCCGCTCGAGCGGGCGCTGACCCTGCGCGAGTACGTCCTCTCCGGGGCGCGCGACTTGATCGCGCTCGAAGAGGAGCTACGCCGGCTGGAGGAGGCGATGACGGCGGGCGACCACAGCCCCGCCACGATGAGGCGCTACGGCGACGCCCAGGCGCGACTCGAGCACGCCGGCGGCTACGCCTGGCGCGATCACGCCACCGCCGTCCTGCGCGGCCTCGGCTTCGCCGACGAGCAGCTCGACCGGCGACTGGAGACGTTCTCCGGAGGGGAGCTCACGCGCGCGTCGCTCGCGCGCGCTCTCGGCGGCGATCCCGACCTGCTGCTGCTCGACGAGCCCACGAACCACCTCGATGTCGCCAGCCTCGAGTGGCTGGAGCAGGAGCTCCGCTCGCTCGATGCCGGGATCATCATCGTGGCGCACGACCGCTGGTTCCTCGAGGCGGTCGCGACGGCGGTCCTCGAGCTCGAGGCGGGACGCTCGACCTACTTCGCGGGCCCGTGGCACGCCTGGAGGCTCGAGAAGACGGCGCGCCTTCAGGCTGCGTCCAAGACGGCGGCGCGGCTGGACCGCGACATCGAGCGGCTCGAGCGTTTCGTCGCGCGGTTCCGCGCCTCGACCGAGAAGATGGCGCGGAAGGCCCAGGTCAAGCTCACGCAGATCGAGCGGTTGGAGAAGGAGCGGGCCAAGGCGACGGGAGACGTCGACCTACTCACGCGAAAGGGCAGGCGGCTCGGGTTCGAGTTCCTCAAGCCGGCACGAAGCGGACGGACCGTGGTGGAGGCGGACCGCCTTGCGGTCCGGATCGGAGGCCGTGATCTTGTGAAAGACGCGACGTTCGCGATCGAACGGGGCGAGCACGTTGCTCTGGTGGGGCCCAACGGCTCGGGCAAGACGACGCTACTCGAGACGATGCTCGCGAACCGCGACGCCGAGGACGGGCCTGTTCGGTTCGGCCACGGCGTGACGCCCGCCTACTTCTCCCAGCAGGAGATGGAGCTCGACACCCGCGGCTCCGTCCTGCAATGCGTTCAGCGCGCGACGGGCCTGCAGCGGCCCGATGCGCAGAACCTGCTCGGGCGCTTCCTCTTCTCCGGCTGGGCCGAGCACGAGAAGCCCGTGCTCGCTCTCTCGGGCGGCGAGCGCCGCCGCCTGGCGCTCGCCCTCGTGGTGGCGTCCGGCGCGAACTTCCTCGTCCTCGACGAGCCGACGAACCACCTCGACCTCGAGAGCCGGGAGGCGCTCGAAGCCGCGCTCGAGGCATTCCCAGGCACCGTCCTGCTCGTTTCGCACGATCGCGCTCTCCTCGATGCCGTGGCAGACAGGACGCTCGCGATCGAGGACGGACGGCTCGAGTCGCACGACGGCGGCTGGGCCGAGTACGTGCGCCGCCGCGAGGAACGCGCCGGCGTCGAGGCAGCGCCGCCCGAGCCGAGCCCCCCGAAACGGGCAAAGACGCCGGTGGAAGCGCCCCCGAAACGGCCGAGGCCGTCGGAGCTCGAGCGGATCGAGACCGAGATCTCCGAGCGCGAAGCCGCGGTCGCCGAGCTCGAGCGGCGCCTCGCGCAGGACTGGCAGGACGTCGTCACCCTCGCCGAGCACAAGCGAGCGCGTGACGAGTTGCAGGCGCTGCTGCAGCGGTGGGAGTCGTTGTTCGAGCGGTCGCAGGCATGAGCCACCCGGCGCCAGAGCCGTCGAGCCGCTGGAGCGGGATGGGCGAGGTCGTGCGGCGGCTGGTGATCGGAGCGGTCGGCGCCGCCGTTGGAGTCGGGCTCCTCGGCGCAGGTATCGCGTGGGCGGCGCAGCGAAGCGTCTCGACCGGCGTCACGGCCGCCTACTACATCGTCGGCTGCGGCCTCTTCCTGATCGGCATGTTCCCGACCGGCGGCTTCTCCACGTTCCGCGGCCGGATGACACGGCGCCGCCCGACCGGCTCGCGGCAGGAGCCGATCTTCCTCCTCGGCATCCTCCTGGTCGCGCTCGGCGTCGTCGTTGACGTCGCTCGACCCTTCTAAGAGCGGCCGGGCTCGCCGCTCTCGCCGAAGGTGGCAATCAGCGCCTCGGCGACGACCTTGAGAGGCCGGCCGGAGATCTGGCTCGCCTTGCGCAACCGGGCGAAGGCAGCCTGCTCCGACAGGCCCTCTTTTTCCATCAGGAGCCCCTTTGCACGCTCGATCGCCTTGCGCGCCGCGAGGGCGTCGGCGAGCGATTCCGCCTCTTCCCGCAGCGCCGCGAGCTCGTCGTGCCGCGCCCGGGCGGTGTGGATGGCGGGCACGAGATCCTGCTCTCTGAACGGCTTGACCAGGTAGCCGAAGACGCCCGCCTCGGCGGCCCGCTGGACGAGCTCCTCCTGGCCGTAGGCCGTGAGCATCACGATCGGGATCGGCCGCTCGTCGAGGATCCGCCGGGCCGCCTCGATGCCGTCCAGGACCGGCATCTTCACGTCGAGCACAGCCACGTCGGGGCGCTCGGAGCGGGCCAGCCGCACGGCCTCCTCACCGTCTCGCGCCTCGGCACAGACCTCGAACCCCGCGCGTTCGAGGAGGGCCCGGAGATCGAGCCGGATGATCGTCTCGTCCTCGGCGACCAGCACGCGCACGACCGGGAGTCTCGCCGAAACGCTCAGGTGAGGGATCGAGTCCGCCAGGCCGGAGGGCGATCAGATCCCCGGACGGCCTATGTCGGACGACCATACTGCGCGCAAACCACTCGTCCTCCGCGTCGAAATCTCCGCGGAGCAGGCGGCTTCACTGGCACCCTTCCTCGAGACGGCGCCGGTGCTTCCGGCCCTGCCCGGCGAGCCGCTCGAAGACCTTCACCACGAGATCGCTCCCCCGCCGCGGATCTCGGAGGGGTATGCGGACGCGAGGCTCGAGGAGCTGAAGACGCGCGAGACCGACCTCGAGCAGCGCGAAGCGGTGTTCGAGGCGGACGTCCAGTTCCGGGAGGACCGGATC
>DATDDZ010000280.1:0-1619 GCA_036523555.1 Gaiellaceae bacterium | reverse complement strand
GGATCCTGCAGGCGGAGGGCTCGAACAAGGAGGGCCTCTACTGGCGCTACGAGATGGGGGTGCGCCGCGCGGAGTCGACGCTCGGCTCGGTGACCGGCGGCAACGGCTCGATCTACGCGGTGCGGCGCGCCGACTACGTCGAGGTCGACCCGCGCTTCGGCCACGACCTCTCGCTGCCGTACCTGATGGTGCAACGCGGCCGGAGGGCGGTCTACGAGCCTGCGGCGATCGCGCGCGAGAAGCCGACGCCGAGCAACGAGACCGAGTACCGGCGCAAGGTGCGGATGTTCGAGCACTGCTGGCTGATCACGCTGCGCGGGCGCATGCTCCGCCGGCTCGGCCCGCTCTACGGCGTCGAGGTCGTCGTCGCGTCCGACGCCTCCACCGACGGGACGGACGACCTCGTCCAGGCGGTCGCGGCACGCGAGCCGCGCGTGCGGCTGCTGCGGTGTCCGCGGGGCGGCAAGGTGGCCGCCCAGAACCAGGCGGTGCGCGAGACGACGGGCGAAATCCTCGCATTCTCGGACGCGAACGCGCAGTGGAAGCCGGACGCGCTCCGCAAGCTCGTCCGGAACTTCGCCGACTCGGAAGTCGCGTACGTCTGCGGCGGGCACTTCTACGAGGCCGCGGACGGGACGAACCGCGAAGGCACCTACTGGCGCTTCGAGGCTTGGCTGCGCCGCAGCGAGTCGATGCTGGGCTCCATCACGGGAGGAATCGGGCCGATCTACTCCGTGCGCCGCACGGACTACGTCGACGTCGACCCGCGGTTCGGACACGATCTGGCCCTGCCCTACCTCATGGTTCAGCGCGGGCGGCGGGCTGTCTTCGAGCCGGACGCGCTGGCGTGGGAGAAGCCGTCGACGGACATCGAGGACGAGTACCGGCGCAAGGTGCGGATGTTCGAGCACTGCTGGCTGATCGTCCTGCGCGGCAAGATGCTGCGCCGCCTCGGGCCGACGTACCTCGTGGAGATCCTCTCGCACCGCCACCTGCGCTACGCGAGCGGGCTCCTGCACGTCGCCCTGCTCGGCTCGTCGATCGCGCTCGTCCGCGAGGGGCTCGTCTACCAGGTCGCCCTGGGCGCGCAGCTTCTCCTCCTGCTGGCCGCTGCGCTCGGAGTCGGGATCGCCCGCTACTACGTCCTCGTCACCTGGGCGACGGTCGTGTCGCTCGTCCGATATCTGCGCTTTGGCGTGCCCGCCGTCTGGGCGAAGGCCGAAGGCACACGGTGAATCGGGCCGCCGACGTCGCGCTCGCGGGCGCCGGCCTCGTGATCTCGAGCCCGATCCTCGCCGCAGCGAGCCTGGCGACGAAGCTCGGCGACGGCGGCCCGGTCTTCTACCGCCAGCGTCGTGTCGGAAGAGACGGTGTGGAGTTCGAGCTGCTCAAGCTACGGACGATGGAGGTCGGAGCGGAGCACAAGGGCGCGGGTCTGTCGGTCAACGAGGGTGATCCGCGCATCACGCCGGTCGGCCGCTTGCTGCGACGGCTCTCGCTCGACGAGCTTCCACAGCTCTGGAACGTCGTGCGGGGCGACATGAGCGTGATCGGACCCCGCCCCACGCTTGCCTACCAGGTCGAGCGCTACACGCCGAGGCAGCGACGGCGACTCGAGG
>DATDDZ010000279.1:0-3787 GCA_036523555.1 Gaiellaceae bacterium | reverse complement strand
GCTCGCCGGTGCCGTGATCGCCGTGCTGATCGTGCAGTTCGCGCGCGGACGCTCACCGTACGGCGTCCTCGGAAGCTACAGCGTCACGGGTCACGCGTCCTATTCGCCGGGCCAGATCCTGAAGTGGCTCCTGTACCACGTTGCCGATCTCGACCTCTACCTCGGAATCGCGCCGTTCACCGCGCTCGTGCTGCTCGCCGTTCTCGGCCGGACACTCGACCGGCCGCTCCGCGTCTTGCTCGCCGCGTCCCTGCCGCTCATCGTCTGGCTTCTTCTGGAGGTGTCCGCGTTCGCGTCGGCGCTCTCGCCTCGCGTTCAGGAGCGGAACCTCTTCTACGTCGCGCCGCTGTTCCTGATCGCGCTGCTGGCCTGGATCGAGCGCGGCCTGCCGAGACCGGCGCGGGCGACCGCGGCGGCGATCCTCGTCGCGGCGGCACTCCCGGGTGTCCTTCCGTATCACCGGCTCATCGACGCCTCCGCCGAGTCAGACACGCTCGCGCTGCTGCCGCTCTGGTGGCTGCAGGAGCGCCTGGTCGCGCTCAACACCGTCTCTGTGGTCGTCGTCGTGGCGGCAGCGGCCATCGGGCTGCTCTTCCTGGCCGTGTCGCCCAGGTACGCCCTCGTCCTTCCGGTGGTGGTGCTCGCGTGGTTCGCGTTTTCGACCGAGCGGATCGAGCGCTTCGACCACGGCTTCCCGAAGGCGTCGGTCGGCGCGCTCTACCAGGGCATCACGGCGCCGCGACGCGACTGGGTCGACGCCGCGGCGGGGCGGAGCGCGAACGTCGCCTTCGTCTACTCGGGCTCGCGTCCGACCGAGCAGCCGTTGACGCTCTGGGAGAACGAGTTCTTCAACCGCAGCGTCGGACCTGTCTTCGATCTCCGTCAGGAGTCGATGGGCGGCCTGCCCGAGACGAAGGTGCGAGAGCGCCCGGACGGCGTCTTGCTCGCGGGTGGGCGGCCGCTCCGGTATCCGTTCGTGCTGAGCGAGGAGCCCGTCCCGCTGGCCGGACAAGTAATCGCGCGCGACAAGCTCAAGGGGATGGTGGTACGCCGGACCGACGGCCTCCTGCGCATCGCCTACCACGTCTCCGGGTTGTTCCCGGACACGTGGTCGGGCAGGCGGGTCACCTATACGAGGCCGCGCTGCGACGGCGGGACGGTGACGGTCGACCTCGCGAGTGACAGGAACCTCTTCTCGCGCCCGCAGACGGTCACCGCGGCGGGCAGGGGCGTGACCATCGACCCGTCCAACGTCGCGAGGCTCACCGTTCCGCTGCGCCCGCGCGACGGAACGTGCCGGGTCGTCTTCACAGTGACGCCGACCGCCGTGCCCGCGATCGCGCTGCCGGGGAGCGCGGACACGCGCGTGCTCGGCGCACACTTCCTCGCGTTCCGCTACTCGGCACCGTGAGGATCGCCTACGACGTCACGCCCCTCTCGCATCCGCGGACGGGCGTCGGCAACTACATCCTCGGCACGCTGAAGGGCATGCTCGCCGCGGCCCTGGGCGAGCACGATTTCGTCGCATTCGGGCCGGTCAGCATCCGGGGGCGGAGGCTGCTCGCGGACACGCTCGCCGGGCTGCCCATCGAACGGCGTCTCCTCACAGTCCCGTTCGCGCACGCGACGCGGAGGGCGTGGGGAGCGCTCGGGCATCCCGTTGCCGAGCAGGTCCTCGGCGGGCTCGACGTGCTCCACTTCAGCGATTGGATGACCCCGCCGCAGCGTGGAGGTGTGCGCGCGACGATGATCCACGACCTCGGACCGCTTCGCTTCCCGGAGCGCCTGCATCCGAGGACTGTGTCGATGCACGCCGGGACTGCGCGCGCTGCCGCCTCGTGTGACGTCGTCTTCACCAACTCGGAGTTCACGGCCGCCGACATCGTCGAGCTGCTCGGCCTTCCGCGTGAGCGCGTCCGCGTCGCCTATCCAGGTGTCGATGCCTCATTCAGCCCGGAGGGGGACCGTCGAGACCTCGGGAAGCCGTACGTCTTCACGACCGCGACCGCGGACTGGCGCAAAAACCGCGCCGCTCTTGACGCGGCGATGAGCCTTCTCGGCAGCGAGCTCACGCTCGCGGCGCTCGGCAGCGGCGGTCTCGGCTTCGTTCGCGACGAAGACCTGCCCGCGCTCTACCGCGGGGCCGAGGTCTTCGCGTATCCCTCGCGCTTCGAGGGCTTCGGCATCCCCGTCGTCGAGGCGATGGCCTGCGGTGTCCCGTGCGTCGTCTCGTCGCATCCGTCGCTCGACGAGGCGTGCGGCGGCGCAGCTGTCCGCGCGGACCCCGAGAGCCCGGAAGAGCTCGCCGCCGGCATCGAGCGAGCGATCGCCGAGCGCGACGAGTTGATCGCCAGAGGACTCGCGCACGCGCGGCGCTTCGACTGGAACGAGACAGGGCGCATACACCTGCAGAGCTACGCTGACGCGCTGTGATTCGCGTCGCCGTCGACGTCTCTCCGCTCGTGCAGACCCGGGCGGGCACCGCCCGCTACCTCAACGGGCTGCTACGCGAGTTGCGACTGCGGGACGACCTGGAGGTCTCGACCCGTTCGTTCGGACGTGGCGATCGCGCGTCAACGCTCGTCCGCGACACGATCTGGTACCCGTTCTTCCTCGGCCACGAGCGCGCCGCCGACGTGCTCCACTGCCCGACGTATCGCGGTCCTTTGCGCCCCGCACGTCCCGTAGTCGTGACCGTGCACGACCTGGCGGTGTTTCGCCACCCGGAAGCCTTCAACCGCTGGACCCGCACGTACAGCCCGCGCGTCGTCCCGAGTGTTCTTCGCGCCGCACGGTGCGTGATCGCGGTCTCGGAGTTCACCCGGCGCGAGCTCGTCGAGCTGCTCGGTCTTTCGGATGAGAAGATCCACGTCGTCCCGAACGCCGTCGAGAAGGAGTTCACCCGGGACGGACCAGCCGCGGAGGGCGACTACGTCCTCGCCGTGGGCACGCTCGAGCCCCGCAAGAACCTCGCCCGGCTCGTCGAAGCCGTCCGGCGCAACGACGTCGAGCTCCGCGTCGTCGGTGCCCGCGGCTGGGGTGGGGTCGATGTCGCGGGGAACGGAGTCCGCTGGCTGGGAGAGGTCAGCGACCGCGAGCTCGCCCGCCTCTACCGCGGCGCGCTCTGCGTCGCCTACCCGTCGCTCTACGAGGGCTTCGGCATTCCCGTGCTCGAGGCGATGGCCTGCGGCGTCCCGGTCGTGACCACGCGCGGCACCGCGATGGAGGAGGTCGCCAACGGCGCCGCGATTCTCGTCGATGCACTCGACCCGGCCGAGATCGCCGACGGCATCGAGCGGGCGAGCACTGAACGCGAGCAGCTCGTCGCACGCGGGCTCGAGCGCGCCCGAAGCTTCCGTTGGGACGCGATCGCAGCGGCGACTGTCGACGTCTACCGCCGGGCACTCGCGTGACGAAGCCGCTCGTCCTCATCGACGCCGACGTCCTCGGCCGCAGGCGAACCGGCGACGAGACGTACGTCTCTCAACTCCTCCGCGCACTTCCCGGCGTGAGCGAGGACCTGCGGATCGCGGCGATCACGCGTGACCCCTCGCTTCTCCCCGACGGAATCGAGCCGGTGCATCTCCCGGTGCCCTCGCAGGAGCTTCGCATGGCGGTCTCCGTCCCGCGGCTGCTGCGACGGATGCGCCCCGCGCTCGCGCATTTCGTCCACGCGCTGCCGCTCGCCTGTCCCGTGCCCGCCGTGCTCACCGTCCAGGATCTCTCGTGGGAGCGCGATCCCGCGGTCTTCGGCAAGTGGGATCTCGTCACGTTCAAGGTCTTCGTG
>DATDDZ010000278.1:0-6103 GCA_036523555.1 Gaiellaceae bacterium | reverse complement strand
CGGTCGCGCCGGCAACCGAGACCGCGGCCGGAAGACCGACGAGGGCCGCGTATCCGACCCGGACGTCTCCGTGGAACGCGTAGGCGATCACGCCCGCGACCGCCGTGATCCCGATCGCTGCGAGCGACGTCGCCGTGGCGGTGCGCGGCCTCCAGCCGCTGAGGAGAAGCAGCGGCACGATCAGGACCCCCCCGCCGACGCCGAACAGTGCGCTGAACACTCCGGCGACGAGGCCGATGACGACGAGCCGCACGTTCCTATCTTATGAAGCCGAGGCGGCGGCCCTCAGCGCGTCCCACACGCGCTCCACGTCGGACTCCGTCGTGCCCTCGTTGCCGATCGCGAGGCGAATCACGTACCTGCCGCCCAGCCGCGTGTGCGAGAGAAACGCCTCGCCGCTTCGGTTCACCCGCTCGACGATCGCCTCGTTGTCCTCGTCGGAGCCGTTGTGGCGGAAGCAGACGAGCGAGAAGTGGCGCGTCGCGGCCAGCTCCCAGCCGTCCTCCCTCTCCACCCAGCCTTCGAAGAGCTCGGCCAGGCGCACGGCCTCGCGGATCCGCTTCTGAAGCCCCTCGCGGCCATAGCAGCGAAGGACGGCCCACAGCTTCAGCGACCGGAACCTCCTTCCGAGCGCGGGGCCGTACTCGGACAGGCTGTCGACCTCGTCGCTCGTGCGCAGGTACTCGGGCACCAGGCTGAACGCGCGGCGGAAGTCCTCGGGCCTGCTCGTCCAGAGGAGCGAGCAGTCCATGGGCGTGAACAGCCACTTGTGGGCGTTGACGACGAGCGAGTCGGCGCGCTCGACGCCCTCCTGCGACCAGCGGAGCTCGGGGCAGACCCAGGCCGAGCCGGCATACGCCGCGTCGACGTGGAGCCACGCGCCGGCGGCGGCGCAGGCATCCGCAACGGCGGGGACCGGGTCGACGGAAGCGACTGACGTCGTGCCGACGGTGGCGACGACCGCAGCGACGTCGGACAGGTCGAGCAGCTCGGGACGGAGACGGAACTCGTCGTCGGCCTCCACCTTGCGCAGCTCGAGGCCGAGGATCCTCGCCGCCTTGTCCGTCGCGGAGTGCGCATGCTCGGAGCAAACGACGACGTTCCTGCCCGTCGCCTCCCGCGCCGCGGCGAGCGCGGCGAGGGTCGAGGTCGACGCAGTGTCCTCGATGTGGCCGTGCCAGCCGGTCGGAAGGCCGAGTAGCTGGGCCGTCCAGTCGAGAGTGAGAGCCTCGAGCTCGGTCGACGCCGGCGAGGTGCGCCAGAGGAACCCGACCGAGTTGAGCGTCGCTGCGAGGAGCTCCGCGAGTATCCCCGGCTCCGAAGCGCTGACCGCGAAGTAGGCGAAGAAGCGCGGGCTCTGCCAGTGGGTGATGCCCGGAAGGAGAATCTCGTCCAGGTCGTGCAGCATGTTCGCGAAAGGCTCGCCGTGCTCTGGCGGAGATGCCGGAAGCCGTGAGCGAATGTCACCCGGCTCGACCTGTGCCAGCACGGGGAGGTCGCCGACCCGCTCGAGATAGCGCGCAGCCCAGTCGATCGCCGCCGCACCGTCCTCGCGGAAGGTCACTTGCGAATCTTCTCGATCTGCGGCCAGGTCCGGGTGTTCAGCACCTGCTCGCGCGTGAGCCACGCGCGCCGCGCCTGCGCGATCCCCATCTCGATGTGGTCGAGCGCGCCGAGCTGGTGAGCGTCTGTGGTGACCGCGATCTTCACGCCGGCCTCCCCGGCCAGCCGGGCATGGGTGTCGCGCAGGTCGAGGCGGTTCGGTTGCGAGTTGATCTCGAGGAACGTGCCGGTCTCCACCGCCTTCGCCACGACGCGCTCGACGTCGACGTCGGCCGGTGGGCGGATGTTGATCTTGCGGGCCGTCAGGTGTCCGATGCAGTGCACGTGAGGGTGCTCCATCGCCGCCAGCACCCGCTCGGTTGCGCTGCGGTCGAAGGCCCCGTGCAGGGATGCAATCACCCAGTCCCGGTGCGCGAGCACGTCTTCGGGGAGCGAGAGCGACCCGTCGACGCGGATGTTGACCTCGATTCCCTTCAGGATCCGAAACGGCGCGACCCGCTCGCTGAGCGCGTCGATCTCGTCGTCCTGCTCCGCGAGCGACCCCCGCGGGTGGTCGGTCACCGCCAGGTACGCATAGCCGCGAGCGCGGGCGGCGCGCACCATCTCCTCGAGGGAGGCGCGGCCGTCGGACCAGGTCGTGTGCGAGTGGAGATCGCCCTTGACGTCGCCGAGCTCGACGAGCTTCGGCAGCTCGCGCCTTCGAGCGGCCTCGAGCTCGCCGGAGTTCTCACGCAGCTCGGGCGGGATGTACTCGTAGCCGAGCCGCTCGTACACCGCCGCCTCGTCCGTGAACCTCAGCTCCTCGCCCGTCTCGGTCACCGTCACCGAGTATTCGGACACGGAGAGCCCGTCCTTCACTGCGCGCTCTCGTAACGCGACGTTGTGGTCCTTGGAGCCGGTGAAATGCTGCAGCAAGTTCCCGTAGGACTCGGGCGGCACGACGCGGAGGTCGAAGCGCAGACCGGCGTTGGAGAGAACCGTCGCCTTCGTCGGTCCCTTGGCGACGACCTCCACCACCCACTTCAGACCGGTGAAGTGGTCGATCAGGGCCTGGGGGTCGGTCGCGGTGGCGATGATGTCGAGATCCCGGAACGTCTCGCGCCGGCGGCGCGCGCTGCCGGCTTCGGAGACCTTCACGGCCGCGGGATGTTCACGCAGCTCTGCGACGACGGCGAGCAGCGACGCGAGCCCGTCGCCGAGGAGCCGGCGGTCGGACGGTTCCTGCTTCTTCTCGGCGAGCGCCTTGAGGATCCGTTCCTCGGTCTTCGCCCCGAGGCCGGAGAGCGTCCTCAGCCGCTCCTGCTCGGCTGCGAGCTTGAGGTCGTCGATCGTCGTCACGTCGAGCTCCCGCCAGATTCTCGCCGCCGTCTTCGGACCGAGGCCCGGCAGGCGCATGAACATGACGACCTCCGGCGGAATCACGTTCTTGCGCTTGGTCAGCGCGTGCATCTCCCCGTCCTCGACCACCTGGACGATCTTCTCCTCGATCGTCTTGCCGATCCCCTGGAGATCTTTGGCCCGGCCGGTGAGAGCCAGCTCGGCGACCGACCCTGCGGTCTCGCGGATCCGCGTCGCGGCGCGACGGTAGGCGAGCACCCGGAACGACGCCTCGCCCTCCAGCTCGAGCAGGTCGGCGAGCAGCTCGAGCTGCTCGGCGAGATCGGCGTTGCGAGGCAGAGCGCGCGGTTCAGCAGGCCGATCGCTCGTCACCGCGGTGAATATACGCAGGTGGCTACTGCCGTCGTCTGCATCCCCACCTTCAACGAACGGGAGAATCTCGAGCCGATGCTGCGCGCGCTCGCGGACAAGGGAGTGCGCGTGCTCGTGATCGACGACAGCTCCCCGGACGGAACCGGGGAGCTCGCCGACCGCCTCGCGGCCGAGCTCCCGTATGTCGGCGTCCTGCACCGCCCACGCAAGGAGGGGCTCGGCCCCGCATATCTCGCAGGCTTCGAGCGGGCCCTCGCGGAGGGGGCCGACCTCGTCCTCGAGATGGACTGCGATTTCTCTCACGACCCGGCGGACGTCCCGCGGCTGCTGGCTGCCGCGGGGGGCGAAGGCGGCGCGGACGTCGTGCTGGGCTCCCGGTACGTGGCGGGTGGGGCGGTGCGCAACTGGGGGCTGGTGCGGAGGTTCGTATCGGCCGGCGGCTCGCTGTACGCGCGGATCGTGCTCGGTGTGCGCGTGCGGGATCTCACGGGCGGATTCAAGTGCTACCGGAGGCGCGTGCTCGAGACGATCGACCTGGGCGCGGTGCACTCCAAGGGCTACGCGTTCCAGATCGAGACCACGTACCGCGCGCTGCGGGCAGGCTTCACGGTCGTCGAGGTGCCGATCACGTTCTCGGACCGCGAGGTGGGCGGCTCGAAGATGTCGCGGGCGATCGTCGCCGAGGCGATGTGGAAGGTGCCGGCTCTGCGCCTGTCCGCGCTGCGGGGGCGGCTGTGACCTGTCGGGCCGGGCTACCCTGAGCGGATGGTCGAAGTCACCGACGGCACGTTCGAGCAAGACGTCCTGCAGGCGGACGGGCCGGTCGTCGTCGACTTTTGGGCGCCCTGGTGCGGCCCGTGCCGCGCCGTCGACCCGATCCTCGAGCAGCTCTCCCTCGAGCACGAGGGGCGCGTGACGTTCGTGAAGCTGAACATCGACGAGAACCCGCAGACCGCGGCCCGGTACGACGTGCTCTCCATCCCGACCGCGATCCTGTTCGACCGGGGAGAGCCGAAGTCGACGCTGATCGGTGCCCGGCCGCGCTCGCACTACGAGCGGGCCCTAGCGGAAGTGCTCCCAGCCGCCTAGCACGTACGGCTCGCCCTCGAGAGTCAGCAGGACGCCCTCGCCGACCTCGCAGCGCCCGATCACCGGGTGGCGGCCCGGCTCGTCGACCGCGGCGAGCAGCTCATAGTCCTCGCCGAAGCCGAGATCGCCGAGCTCGACCCCGGCGCCCATGGGCACCCGCTCGAGCTCGATGACGACCCGACAGCCGGAACGAGCTGCGATGTGACCGGCGTCCACGGCAATTCCATCCGAGATGTCCAGCATCGCGTGCGCATGCTCCGCCAGCTCCTTTCCCTCTCGAAGTCGCAGAGGCGGGCGGGAGAAAGACTCACGCCGGAACGCTGCCCCCGCAGCGCCGAGCGGGCCTGTCACCACGACCAGGTCCCCCGGCAGCGCTCCCGACCTTCCCGGCACACGGGGAGACCGGCCGACGGCGGCGACGCTCAGCATCAACCTGTCTGCAGCGGTCGTGTCGCCTCCCACCACCGGCACACCCGTCTCAACGATGCCCTCGTAGAGCTCGAGGACGTCGGCGAGCTCGGTCTCCCCCGGCGCGGCCAGCGCGACGACCAGGCCTTCGGGATCCGCGCCGGACGCGGCCAGGTCGCTGAGGTTGACGGCGGCGGCGCGCCAGCCGAGATCACGCCACGAGATCCACTCGAGCCGGAAGTGAACGCCCTCGACGAGCGCGTCCTGGGTGAGGACGACACCGTTCTCGAGCTCTGCCGCGTCGTTTTCGATTCCCGTCGCCAGCCCGCGCCGCTCGAGCTCGGCCAGAACCCCGGTCTCACCGGCCTCAGAGAGCCGCATCGATCGCCACCCGGAGCGTCGCGGCCGAACGTGCGGCGCGAATGACCGCCACGCCGGCCGCACCGGCGGCGATGCAGTCGGCCGCGTTCGTCTCGTCGATCCCCCCGATCGCGATCACCGGGGTCGAGACGGCGTCGCAGATCTCACGCAGCCCTTCGAGCCCGAGTGCAGGATCGGCGTCCGCCTTCGAGGGCGTCTCCCAGACGGGGCCGACGCCCAGGTAGTCGGCCGTGCCGTCGAGGGCACGCGCCGCCGGGAGGCTCGACGCCGATCGTCCGAGGAGGAGGCCCTGCTCCTTCGCGCGCGAGGCGCCCTCGTCGCCGGTCCCGAGATGGACCCCGTCTGCCCCGAGCATGAGCGCGGCCTCGACGTCGTCGTTGACGACGAAGGTGACGCCCGACCGAGCGCAGAGGCTGCGGGTCGCGCGGCCCTGCTCGACCACGTCGGCCGTCGGGACGCCTTTGAGCCGCCACTGCACGACGGTCGCGCCACCCTCCACGGCAGCCCGAGCAGTGTCGAGATCGCCGACGATCGCGTGGAGTTTCACGTGATCCGCGCCCGGTCATCGAGTGTGTCGGGGTCGAGCGCGGCGAGCGCGTCGTAGAGGCCGACGTGGAACGACCCGGGCCCTTTTGCGCCCTGGGCCGCGTCCTCGCCCGCGACGCCGAACGCGGCGAGCGCCTCCGCGGCGGCGGCAAGCGGCTCGTCCGGCTTCACGGCGAGGAAGCAGCCGGTGATGGCGCTCGACATGCAGCCCGTCCCGGTAACCGACGCGAGCAGCTCGTGGCCGTTCGCGATCGCGAGGAGATCGTCTCCGTCGGAGACATGGTCGACGGGGCCGGTCACCGACGCGACGACGCCGAGGCTCCGGGCCGCGGCCCGCGCGAGCTCCCCCGGTTCCCCAGCGGTCGCGATCGACTCCACGCCGCGTACCTCCGCGCCAATGCCGAGC
>DATDDZ010000277.1:0-5140 GCA_036523555.1 Gaiellaceae bacterium | reverse complement strand
CGACCCCGGGCAGCCCAGGCTCCGCAGGCCAACGGCGCGGATCGCCGGTGAGCGTGATCGCGCCGCCCGTCGCCCCGTGATAGGAGCGGTAGCGCGCGATGATCTTGTGCCGCCCCGTGTACCAGCGAGCCAGCTTGATCGCGTTCTCGTTCGCCTCCGCGCCGCCGTTCGTGAAGAACGACAGCTGGAGGTCGCCGGGTGTCACCTCCGCCAGCAGGCGCGCGAGCGTCGAGCGCGGCTCCGTCGCCATCGGCGGGCCGATGGTGCAGAGCTTGTCCGCCTGCTCCTTGATCGCCGCGACGATCTTGGGGTGCTGGTGCCCGATCGAGACGTTGACGAGCTGCGAGGCGAAGTCGAGGTAGCGCTTCCCGTCGTAGTCCCAGAAGTAGCGGCCCTCCCCGCCGGCGACGGGGATCGGGTTGAGCGCGTTCTGCACCGACCACGAGTGGAGGACGTACTGCTTCGCGTCGCTGACGATCTGCCGGCCGAGCTCGGTGTTCGTCTCGAGGGTTGCCACGGTCAGAGCTTAGTGCTTCCGGCCGTGAGTACGGTCTTGATTGGCCGGGAGCACTTAACCCGTCGGAAACCTGGAGGGAATCACCGCCGGCGGCTTGCCGACGACGATCGCGATCTCCCTGAGGTTCGTGAGCTGGATCGCGCGCGGGTCGCCCCGATATGCCTTCCCGTCGACGTAGAAGCGCGCCGAGCAGTAGCCGCCGACGCACTTGCTGCTGAGTCGGACCCTCCACTCGGTGAAGAACTGGCCGAGCCGGTTCGGACGGTTGTTCTGAGACTCCGTGTGCAGGACGCCGTCGCCCGCATGGGTGTGGAGCGGCGAGATGCAGGCCGTCTTGCAGGGCGGGTCGATGCCGCCGAAAACGAAGGTGCCGTCCTTGAGGCGGGCTCGCCGCACAGCAGGGTTGGCGATGTCGATGCCGATCCCGCCGGGGACTCGGAGCCGGTGCGCGTTGACGAAGATGTCGAGGTGCGCGTGCACGTGGTAGTCGAAGAACTCGTGGGTCTCGGGCTTGAGGCCGGCCGCCACGGTGAGGCGCAGCGTGTCGTTCGGCCGGGGCCAGGGCGCCCTGCTCGTTCGCGGAGGAGATGCGGCCGCGGCGACGGCAGTCGACAGCGCGGCGAGCACCATTGCGACGGCTACGGCCCTCATCGCAGGGAGAGTATCCGCGGTACCCTGGGCGGGTCACTCGAGGAGGATGAAATGACGGAGCTAGCGGCCCCACCGGTCGAACGAGAGCAGGACGTCAAGCGCATCAGCCACTGGATCGGCGGCAGGATCGTCGAGGGCGCTTCCGGTCGAAGCGGCCCCGTGTACGACCCGGCGCTGGGCAGGCAGACGGGGGAGGTCGACTTCGCGACGGTCGAAGAGGTCGACAGCGCGGTCAAGGCGGCGCGGGGAGCCTTCGAGTCGTGGCGCTCGATGTCCCTGTCGAAGCGGACGGCCATCCTCTTCCAGGTCCGCGAGCTCGTGCACGAACGGCACGAGGAGATCGCGCGGATCCTGACGGCGGAGCACGGGAAGGTGCTCTCCGACGCCATGGGCGAAGTCGCGCGCGGCCTCGAGGTGATCGAGTATTGCTGCGGCATCCCCGAGCTGATGAAGGGCGGCTTCTCGGAGCAGGCGTCCACGGGCATCGACGTCTACTCGATCCGTCAGCCGCTCGGCGTCGTCGCGGGGATCACGCCGTTCAACTTCCCGGCGATGGTGCCCATGTGGATGTGGGCGCCCGCGCTCGCGTGCGGCAACACGTTCGTGCTCAAGCCTTCCGAGAAGGATCCGTCCGCGTCGCTCTACGTGGCCGAGTTGCTGAAGGAAGCAGGCGTCCCGGACGGCGTGTTCAACGTCGTCCACGGAGACAAGGTCGCGGTCGACGCGGTGCTCGAGCATCCCGACATCGACGCCGTGTCGTTCGTGGGCTCGACGCCGATTGCGCGCTACGTCTACGAGACGGGAACGAAGCGAGGCAAGCGCGTCCAGGCGCTCGGCGGCGCGAAGAACCACATGATCGTTCTCCCTGACGCGGACATCGACATGGCGGCCGATGCGGCGGTCAGCGCCGCCTATGGCTCCGCCGGCGAGCGCTGCATGGCGATCTCGCAGGTCGTGGCGGTCGGAGACGTGGGCGACGCGCTCGTCCAGGCGATCCGTGAGCGGCTGCCCAAGATCAAGGTCGGCAACGGGCTCGAGCCCGACGTCGAGATGGGGCCGTTGGTGACGCGGGAGCACCGGGACAAGGTCGCGTCCTACATCGACGGCGCGCGCGAGCAGGGAGCGGACGTCGTGGCGGACGGCCGGGAATCCGCGCCGGACGGCGACGGGTTCTTCCTTGGCGTCTCACTGATCGACCAGGTGACGCCGGAGATGGACGCCTACAAGGACGAGATCTTCGGGCCGGTGCTCGGTGTCACGCGAGTCGCCACCTATGACGACGCGGTCAAGCTCGTGAACGAGAACCCGTTCGGGAACGGCACCGCCATCTTCACGCGTGACGGCGGCGTGGCACGGCAGTTCCAGTTCGACGTCCAGGCGGGCATGGTTGGCATCAACGTGCCGATCCCGGTCCCCGTCGCGTACTACTCGTTCGGCGGCTGGAAGAACTCGCTGTTCGGGGATACGCACATCTACGGGCCGGAGGGGATCAACTTCTACACGCGGGGCAAGGTTGTCACGTCTCGCTGGCCGGACCCGTCCACGTCGAAGGTGGATCTCGGCTTTCCGCGAACGCGTTAGGGCAGTTCCGGCTCGTCGTTCGTGACCGTGAACGAGAGCCGGCTGGTTGTTTCGTTGCCGCGGACGTCGGACGCGGTGACCCAGACGGTGTGGGGCCCGTCCGCGAGCAAGGTCGTGTTCAGGCCCTGCGCGAGCCAGAAGTAATAGGTACCGGGCCGGTTCGGCAGGTTCTGGCGCGTTCCGGGCGCGTAGACGTCCTGGAGCGGTCCCTGCCACAAGTGGTCGAAGTCGATCATCTCCTTCGCCTCCAGCGGCAGCCACTCGTTTGAGAAGAGGCCTCCCCAGGTGATCCGGACCGGCGGCTGCACGGCCCCACTCCAGGCGCCGGTCAACCGCATCGCCGGCCGATCCGAGACGTTCGCGACCAGGTCGATGCAGCCCGAGACGCCGGTCGGGACAACCTCGCCGAACGGCGCGCAGGGGCGGAGCACGAAGGAATTGATCACTGGCCTCGTGCGGTCCCTGTAGGGCGCGAGCCCACCGTGGCGGAGCGGATTGACATAGCGGCCGAAGCGCTGCTCGGACAGGTGGACGTGTCCGGCCCCTGGCCGGACGAATCCGAGCAGCTGGTGGGCGGCAACGGGCTCGTGATCGGAAACGACGGGGTCGATGTGCCAGTAGCCGAACGCGAGCGGTATCCAATCGGACCAGCTCGGGCTGACGACCGCAACGGCGTAGCGATTCACGAGGTACACCCGGCCCGCCTCGATCGCGTAGACGGGGGTGCCGTCGGGGACTTGGATGTCGACGCCGTCGTGGAAGGACTGCGGGTTGGTGGGATCTCGATCCACGAGACCCGTCCGCGTGCGCGGGTCGTCGAACGTCCCGCGAATCGGGTGCTGGCGGTCGAAGGGCTTCACCGGCCAGTCGTAAGCCCGCGCAGGGCCCGCGCAGGCGAAAGTCGCGAGCACGGCGACGACGACCCCCAGCGTCGCACCGTCGAAAGCTCGGTCGATCGGCGAACACTACGACGGCCGTCCGGATCACTCAACTGACCGGGCGTACAGTACGCGCGTGCCCGACCCGCACCATAGGCCGCTCGACGCTCAGGTGATCCCGAGATTCGCGGGGATCCGGACGTTCATGCGCGCGCCGCACGTGACGGACCTGCGCGGAGTGGACGCGGCCGTCTACGGGATCCCGTTCGACACGGCGACGAGCTACCGGAGCGGCGCGAGGTTCGGGCCCGAGGCGATCCGCTCGGCCTCGGCGCTGATCCGGCCGTACCACCCCGTGCACGACGTGAACGTCGTCGAGTCGCTGTCCATCGTCGACTACGGCGACCTACCCGTGTCGCCCGGCGACACCGAACGGACCTACGGGCAGGCGGAGGAGGCCCTGAAGCCTCTGGTCGAAGCGGGAGTCTTCGCCGCCGCGCTCGGCGGCGACCACTCGGTCACGCTCCCCGAGCTGCGGGTGCTCGCGGGGCGGTACGGGCCGCTCGCGCTCGTGCAGCTCGACTCTCATGCAGACACGTGGCACGAGTACTTCGGGCAGAAGTACTTCCACGGCACCACGTTCAGGCGCGCCGTGGAAGAAGGGCTCCTCGAGCCGGCAGCGTCGGTGCAGGCAGGCATGCGCGGTTCGGTGTACGCGGCGAGCGACGTCGAGGATGCACGAGGCCTCGGGTTCACGGTGATCCAGAGCGAAGACCTGCGCGCGCTCAGGCCGGTGGACTACGGCGAGATCGTCCGAAAGAAGGTCGGCGGCCGCCCGGTGTTTCTGTCGTTCGACATCGACTTCCTCGACCCGGCGTTCGCTCCCGGGACGGGGACGCCCGAGGTGGCCGGGTTCTCGACGGTCGAGGCGCTGGCGTTCCTGCGGGCGCTGAGGGGGCTGAAGCTCGCCGGCGTGGACGTGGTGGAGGTGTCGCCGGCGTACGACGGACCGGGACAGGTCACCGCGCTCGCCGCGGCGAACGTGATGTACGAGCTCCTCGCGCTCCGGGCCCTGGGCGGGGCGCCCTGAACCGCCTCAGGCGCTGAGGCGATCCTCGAGGTCGGACTCGACCGGCTGGTTCGGCACGAGCTGAAGAATCACCGGTACGGGCGGCCGGAGAAGGCCCTGCTTCGCCTTTCGCGCGAGCAGCAGGCAGATGACGGCGAGCGGAACCTCGACAATCGCCGCCTCGCCGATCGCCTCCAGCAACTCCATCCGGGTCGAGGTGGTCAGGACGTCGAACCAGGCGTCGGTGAGGAGCAGCGTCGCCGCCGCGGTGGCGGTCCCTTCCAGCCAGGGCGAACGGCGGAGTGCCGCGAGCGCGACGGCGAGGAGGAGCAGCGCGAGCGCGATGTCGAGCCCGCCCCAGGCGACGTTCCAGTGAGCGGCCCGATGCTGCGCCGGCAGCGCGCTGATGCGGAGCAGGATCCACGGCAGGAGGGCGACCGCGGC
>DATDDZ010000276.1:0-1868 GCA_036523555.1 Gaiellaceae bacterium | reverse complement strand
GGAGATGGTGGTGCAGGCGCGTGAGGACGGCGACTACGGCGTGGCGCTAGCCGTCCGTCCGCCGGGTGCCGAGGTCGTCGTCCTCGGGCCTGACGGCCAGGGCGTGAACGGGCTGACGGTCGAGATCGACGGAAGACGGGCAGGCCCTTGCGGCGCGGGCTGCTATGGCGCCTTCGCCTCCCTAGGGCGGTGGATGATTGTCTCGGTCGACGGCAGGAAGCTTCCGTTCCGGCTGCCGCGCAAGCTGCGACCTGCAGCATCGCTCGTCGCCGGCGCGACAGGGGCCTTCCGGCGCCTGCGGAGCGTCGACTATCTCGAGCGGCTCGCGTCGAGCCCGCGGAACCGCGTCGTGTCTGCATTCACGCTCGAGTCACCGAACCGTCTCGAGTATCGGATCCGCGGCGGCGCGTCCGGGATCATCATCGGCTCTCGGCGCTGGGACCGCTCGCCCGGGGGGAAGTGGATCCCCTCGACCCAGACCCCGACTCCGCAGCCCGAGCCGATCTGGGCGGGACACTTCACCAACGCGTACCTCCTCGCAACGACTCCCTCGACCTATGTCGTCTCCTTCCTCAAGCCGATCGGCCCGGCGTGGTTCTCCGTCGTCCTCGACCGGCGGACGCTGCTACCGCGTACGCTCCACATGACCGCGCCGTCGCACTTCATGACTCACAGGTACACGCGCTTCAACGCGCCGCGGACGATCCAGCCGCCGCGCTAGGAGCTACAGCCCCAGGTGCCGCGCGATCACCATGCGCTGCACCTCGTTCGTGCCCTCGCCGATCTCGAGGATCTTCTGGTCGCGGAAGAGCCGCGAGATCGCGTACTCCTCCATGTAGCCGTAGCCGCCGTGGATCTGGAGCGCCGAGTTGGCGGCCCGGTTCGAGAGCTCGCCCGTGTAGAGCTTCGCCTGAGCAGCGGCGAGCGCGAAGTCGCGTCCCTGATCCTTCAGCCACGCGGCCTTGTAAACGAGGCTCCGTCCCGCCTCGATCTCCGTTGCCATGTCCGCGAGCCTGAACTGGACGGCCTGAAACTGCGCGATCGGGCGCCCGAACTGCCGACGCTCCTGTGCGTAGGCGTAGGCGAGGTCGTAGGCCCCCTGAGCGAGCCCGACGCCCATCGCCGCGACCGAGATCCGCCCGCCGTCGAGGATCTCGAGGAACTGCTGGAATCCCTTGCCCCTCGGCCCGAGCAGGTTGTCCCCGGGCACGACCACGTCCTTGAAGGCGAGCTCGCGGGTGTCGGACGCACGCCAGCCGAGCTTCTTCATCGGCTTCGAGATCTCGTACCCCGGCGTCCCGTTCGGGACGATCAGGTTGGAGATCTCGTCCTCGCCGGTGAGCGCGGTGATCGTCACGCAGGATGTGATGTCCGTTCCGGCGTTGGTGATGAAAATCTTCGAGCCGTTGACGACCCACTCGCCGTCACGCGGCTCGGCGCGCGTACGAGTGGCGCCCGCGTCCGAGCCGGCGTCGGGCTCGGTCAGGCCGAATGCCGCAAGCCGTTTCCCCGACGCGAGCTCGGGCAGCCACTGCTGCTTCTGCTCCTCCGTGCCGAAGTAGTAGATCGGCAGCGTTCCCAGCGAGTGATGCGCGGCGACCGTGATCGCGACCGACGAGTCGATGCGAGTGAGCTCCTCGACCGCGATCGCGTAGGAGACGGTGTCCGCGCCGGCGCCCCCGTACTGCTCCGGGATCGTCATTCCCATCAGGCCCAGCTCGGCGAGTTCGGGGATGAGCTCGTAGGGGAAGCGCGCCTCGCGGTCGAGCTCCTCGGCGACCGGCGCGACGCGCTGCAACGCGAAGTCGCGCACCGTCGAGCGGACGAGCTCGTGCTCGGGGGCGAGGTCGAAGTTCAAGTGCCGAGAC
>DATDDZ010000275.1:0-10110 GCA_036523555.1 Gaiellaceae bacterium | reverse complement strand
TTCCTCGGCGTCGGCTCCGGCGGCCTCGACCTCGGGTCGCTCCTCCGTGACGCGTTCGGGAACAAGGGGGCGTCGACCGGATCGGTGTCGAAGGCGCAGAAGGCGGTTCAGGAGCGCCCCTACAACGCGCCCGCACGAAGGAATCTCGCCGACGTGCTCGAGAAGAAGGGACGCGTCGACGAGGCGATCACCGCGTGGCAGGCGTACGTCAAGCTTCGCCCCAATGACACGACCGCCCTGAGGCACCTCGGCCAGCTCGAGCTCGGCCAGGCCGACAGGTTCCTGCGGGAGGCGCAGCTCGCGGCACTCGCGCAGCAGGAGGCGGGCGCCGGCTCCGCCTTCACGCCGTCCTCGAGCTCGAAGTTCGGACAGTCGCTCGGAACGAACCCGATCGCCTCTGCCGTCTCCACGAAGGCCACCACCGCGCTGCAGCAGGCCTCCGTCAAGTACCAGACGGCGGCCGGCGCGGCCGTCACCACGTACAAGCAGATCGTCAAGGTCAACCCACGTGACCAGCAGGCGTTGCTCGCCCTGGCCCAGGCCGCCGACACGCTTCGCCAGCCGTCCGTCGCGATCTCCGCCTACAAGCGCGTGCTCGCTCTGGGCCTCGACCAGGCGACCGCCGCCCAGATCAGGCAGCGGATCAAGACGCTACGGCAGTCGACCGGGGGATCGTCGGGTTAGACTCGGCGCCGTGACGGGAACAGTCCCAGCGACCCGACGGCGGGGGGACGATGAACTTCGACATCAAGACCGAGCAACTGGGGACCGGCTATGTGATCTCGCTTTCGGGCGAGGTCGACCTGTACACGGCCCCCGAGTTCAAGCAGCAGCTGCTCGAGGTGATCGGGCAGGGAGCGAAGCACGTGATCGTCGACTTCAGCGACACGACCTTCATCGACTCGACGACGCTCGGTGTGCTCGTAGGCGGCGTCAAGCGGCTGCGGGCGGCCGACGGCCAGCTGCTTTTGGTCTGCAGCGACCGGAACATCACCAAGATCTTCGAGATCACCGGCCTCGACCGCGTTTTCGCGATCTATCCGACGCGTGACGAGGCTCTCGCGCAGGTGGCGTCGCCCGACGGACAGACCTGAGCTGGCGCTCCGGCTGGTCCTGGCCGCAGCGCTCGGCGCCACGGTAGCCGTCACGCTGGCGGCGTGCGGAACGGGCGGGCTCGCGAAAGGCGCCGCAGACGTCCAGAACGGTCGGTCGTTGTTCCAGAACAAATGCGCCGGGTGCCACACGCTCGCGGCGGCCGGCGCGCAGGGGACGATCGGCCCGAATCTCGACGACTCCTTCGCCCAGGCCCGGCAGGAAGGGTTCAAGGAGTCGGCGATCCGCGAGATCGTCCACGAGCAGATCCTGTATCCCGGGCAGTACTCCACGAAGGCGGGTAGCGGCGACTTCCTCGCCGCCAACATGCCCGCGGAGCTCGTGACCGGCAAGGACGCGGTCGACGTCGCCACTTTCGTCGCGCAGAACGCCGGGCTCCAGGGCTACACGCAGTCGGTCGTCGTCACGGGCACCAACGGGAAGGCGATCTTCGTGTCGAAGTGCGCCGGCTGTCACACGCTGAAGGATGCGGGGGCCACGGGGACGACTGGGCCCAACCTCGATCTGCTGAAGCCGCCCTTCGCGATCGCGAAGCGGCAGGTGACGAACGGGGGCGCCGTCATGCCCGCCTTCAAGGGAACGCTGAGCGACGCCCAGATCGAAGCGGTCGCCAGCTACGTCGCCACTCACGCCGGCAAGTAACAGGCAGCCAAAGGTGGACATGGAGGCTTTCAAGGAGCTCGGCCGGGGGCGCCTGCCCGGGCTGATCGGAATCGAGGTTTCGTCGATCGAGGACGGCAAGGCCGTGATGCGGCTGCCCCTACGAGATGAGCTGCTGGCACCGAACGGCTATCTCCACGCGGCCACGGTCGTCGCGCTGGCCGACTCGGCGTGCGGCTATGGCTGCATCGCGTTTCTGCCGGAGGGCGCGACGGGCTTCACGACCATCGAGCTCAAGACGAACTTCCTCGGCACGATCCTCGACGGAACGCTCGTGTGTGAGGCGCGCCGCGCTCACGGCGGGCGGACGACTCAGGTGTGGGATGCGACGGTGACGACCGAGGTCGGGAAGACGCTGGCGCTCTTCCGCTGCACCCAGCTGCTCCTGTACTAGCTAGCTCTGCTCGTTCTCGAGGTCGACGATCACGTGGGTGATCGGCACGGTGAAGCGCTCGCGCGCCTTGGTCACGACATCGCGCTCGAGCCAGTTCGAGCGGCCCTCGGGGTGGGTCGAGATGATGATCTCGTCCGCGCCGAAGGTCCGGAGAGCGTCCTCGACAGCCTGGAGGGGATCGCCGTCTCCCACCTCGCCCCGTGCGTCGACGCCCGCTTCCGAGAGCCTGGCCAGGCTCGCATCGAGGCGCTCCTGCGCGGCCGCCCGTGCATCGTCCTCGTCGGAGACCCAGTGCTTGAGCGGCGAGTTCAGCGCAGGGGTCACGACGAGCACCTCTTCGCGGACGTCGAGACTGCGCTCGAGGATCATCGACCGCAGCGTGTGGCCGCCGACGGTCTCGTTCGCGACCACCAGGATCCGCCGCTCGCCGGCCGCGTGGGGCCGCGGCTCGGTCTTCGGCGGCCGCTCGTCGCGTCGCGCGTGCATCCACCAGCCGAGGACGGTGGCAGTCAGCGCGATGAAGACTCCGAGGCCGACCCATTCGCCGCCGGCCACGCTCGCGATCACGATCGCCCCGAAGTAGGCGATCGACGCGATCAGGAACCTGAACGCCTCTGCCTCGCTCCGAAGCGGGTTGATCACGGGTATCGCTCCCTAGATCAGGTACACGGTGGAATACACGACGATCCACATTACGTCGACGAAGTGCCAGTAGATGCCGCCGATCTCGACCCCGTGGTGGTGCTCCGGCGAGAAGTGGCCGCGGAAGGCCCTGATCGTCATGAACAGGAGGATCGAGAGACCGACGAACACGTGGGCTCCGTGCAGGCCGGTGAGGCAGTAGAAGATCGTCCCGAAGGCACCGTCGTGCGGCGCGAACCCGACGCGTGAGTACTCGCGGGCCTGGGTCAGGAGGAAGACGAGGCCCATCAGGAACGTGAGCAGCAGGCCGGCTTGAAGGCCGGCGCGGTTGCCGCGCTTGATCGACTGCAGGGCCCAGTGCATCGTGAAGCTCGACGTGACGAGGATCGCCGTGTTCACGCCGGCGACGAAGACGGGCAGATGGAACGGCTTCGGCGGCCAGTCGATGCCGTTCACGACGCGCACGAAGAAGTAGGCCGTGAAGAAAGCTCCGAAGAGCATGATCTCCGATGCGATGAACAGGAGCATCCCGAGCACCGACGACGAGACGCGTGAGCTCTGGTTCGCGATCGGAGGCCCGTGATGGGCTTCGGCGTGCGCCGACACTAGGCCGGGACCTCGCTCGTCGGCATCACGTGCTCGACCGGGAGGTTCGTCTCGTTGCGAAGCCGCTCGACGAGGTCACGCCGGAGCCACCCTGACTTCTCGGGCGCGAACGTCGAGACGATGATCTCGTCGGCACGCTCCTCGTGGATCGCCTCGAGCGCCGCCGAGAACGGATCCGGGTGGGCCACCTGACCGTGGGCGTCGATGCCGGCTCCGCGAAGCTCGGCGAGCGCCTGCTTGAGGCGGCGCTCGGCCTCGGGGTGCGCGGCTCCGGTGGGATCACTCTGCGGCGACACGATCAGGAAGCTCGCTCCGCCCTTCGCCGCTCGCTCTCGGATCTTGCCGAGCAGCTCCTGGCCGATCACGGTCTCGTTGGCGATGACGAGGATGTTCTTCTGCCCCGTCTCCGTGCCGATGTCCACGACGACGTGCTCGACGGATCGGCCCCCGGCGACGCCGGCTATCCGGTCGACGACGTTCTTCCGCAGCCAGCCGGACTTCTGCTGGGGGTGCGTGGCGACGACGATCTCGTCGACGGGCGGCTCGAGTTGGGAGAGGGCGTCGCGAACGGCCGTGACCGGGTCCGATTCGACGACGAGGCCGTGCGCGGCGATCCCGTGCTCGCGGAGGAGCGAAAGCGTCCGGTCGAGTCGCCGCCCTGCCGCGGCGCGCCGCGTGTCCTGATAGACGACATAGCCGCGTTTCGGCTGGCTGACCGGCGCGATCACGGTCACGCGCAGGCCGCCGGGGCCCTTCCGTCGCTCGACAGCCTCGATCAGCGGCCGTCCGGTGACGGTCTCGTTGGCGACGACAAGGACGTGCGGATGCTCGGCGCTCACCGGTGGACCTCGACCTCGGCCGGCGCCCGGTCTCCGTTGAGCACCGCGTGCTTCGCTCCGGGGACGCCGTACTCGTACGGACTCCCGACGACCTGCGGGATCTCGTCGAAGTTGAAGACTGGCGGCGGTGACGAGACCTGCCACTCGAGCGTGAGCGCACGCCACGGGTTCGCCTCGGCCGGCGCGCCGCGGCGCATGCTGATGACCATGTTGTAGAGGAACACGAGCGTCGAGGCGCCGAGGCCGAAGGAGGCGATCGAGATGAAGAGGTTCCAGTTGGCGAACTCCGGCAGGTAGTCCGAGACCCGCCGCGGCATTCCCTGCGTCCCGATCAGGTGCATAGGGAAGAACGTCAGGTTGAAGCCGACGAAGGTGAGCCAGAAGTGGAGCTTGCCGAGGCGCTCGTCGTACTGGCGCCCCGTCATCTTCGGGAACCAGTAGTAGATCCCGGCGAAGATCGTGAAGAGCGACCCCCCGAACAGCACGTAGTGGATGTGCGCGACGACGAAGTAGGTGTCGCTGACGTGGATGTCGATCGGGACGGCACCGAGGTAGATCCCCGAGAGGCCGCCGATCACGAACATCGACACGAAGCCGAGCGCCCAGAGCATCGGGGTGGAGAAGTTGATCTTCCCCTCCCAGATGGTGGCTAACCACGAGAACACCTTGATGCCGGTCGGGATCGCGATCAGGAGCGTGGTCACCATCATCGGCACCCGGAGCCACGGAGCCATGCCGGAGACGAACATGTGGTGGGCCCAGACCGAGAAGCCCAGCACGAGGATCGCCATCAGCGACAGGGCCATGAGGCGGTACCCGAAGATCGGCTTGCGGCTCATCGCCGAGATCACTTCCGAGGCGATGCCGAAGCCGGGCAGCATCATGATGTAGACCGCCGGGTGCGAGTAGAACCAGAAGATGTGCTGGTACCCGAGCGGGTAGCCGCCTCCGGCCGTGTCGAAGAAGTGCGTGTGCATCACGCGGTCGAACATCACGAAGAACTGCGAGCCGGCGATGAACGGCGTCGCGATCACGACCAGGAGGGAGGTGGTGAAGTTCGCCCACACGAGCAGCGGCATGCGCCAGAACGTCATCCCCGGCGCGCGCATCGTGATGATCGTGACCAGGAAGTTGAGGGCGGTCATGATCGAGCTTGCCCCGGCCCACTGGACACCCATGTTGAAGAAGATCGTCCCCATCGGCTGATGGACGGACAGCGGCGCGTAGCCGGTCCAGCCGGCTGCGAACGCTCCGCCCGGGGCGATGAAGCTCGAGAGCATCATGATCCCGGCGATCGGCAGCAGCCAGTAGGAGAGCGCGTTCAACCGGGGGAACGCCATGTCGGGCGCTCCGAGCATCAGCGGCACGACGAAGTTCGCCAGGCCCGCGAATGCAGGGATGACGAACAGGAAGATCATCAGCGAGGCGTGGACCGAGAAGAGCCCGTTGTAGGTCTGGTTGTCGAAGAACTGCATGCCGGGCTTTGCGAGCTCCGCACGCACGAGCATCGCGAGCAGGCCGCCGGCCAGGAAGAAGAAGATCGTCGTCACCAGGTACTGCATCCCGATGACCTTGTGGTCGGTGTTGACCCGGAAGTAGTCGCGCCAGCTGTACGCGCCATGTCCGGAGTGGTCCTCGGGCTTCGTCGGCGCGCCGATCGCGTAGCGCGCCCAGTAGTCGAAGGCGCCGATGCCGGCGAGGAAGCCGACCGGCGCCGCGATCAGCGCGCCGACGAGGACGATCATCTCGCCGAGCCAGATCGGGTGCCAGCCGCCCCACCAGCGGCAGAGGACGACGATGCCGCAGCCGATCCCGAAGAAGAGCGGCACCATCCACGCCACTCGGAGGAATCCCGGATGGAGGAGCCGGCGCCAGCCGCCGGGCGGCGGCGGCGGGCCGTGGTGAACGCCGGGCGACACGTGATCGTGGACGGTCGTCGTCATGAGCCCTTCTTCGATGCCCACTGCTCGAACGCCCCCGTCTCCATCACGACCACGCGCGACCGCATCAGCGCGTGGCCGAGGCCGCACAGCTCGGTGCACACCACCGGGTAGGTGCCGACCTTGTTCGGGGTGATGTGGAGCGTCGGGTGGATCCCGGGCACGAGATCCTGCTTCTGGCGGAACTCGGGCACCCAGAACGAATGGATGACGTCCTTCGACGACATCCTGAGCACGACCGAGCGGCCGGCGGGAAGACGCAGCACGCTCGACTTCTTGTTGCCGTATCCCGGATAGCTGTAGCTCCAGAAGAACTGCTGAGCCGTGACGTCCACGCGAAGCGGGTTCGCTCCGGCGGCGTCGTCCTTGGCGAGGACGATACCGCTCACGATCGCGATTGCCACCACGAGGGCGGTCGGGACCGCCGTCCAGGCGATCTCGAGCCCGGTGTTGCCGTGGATCGGCGGCCCGTCCGAGTCGTCGTCGGGCTTTGCGCGGAACTTCAGGACCGAGTAGGCCAGGACCGCGGCCACGATCGAGAAGATGAACACGCAGATCCCGGTGACGAACCAGAACACGAAGTCGATCCGGCCCGCTTCGGCCGACGCCGACTTCGGCAGCCAGTTCGGAAAGATCGCCAGAGCGGCTCCGGCCGCCGACGCGACGAGCGCGAACAAGACCAGCTGAACGATCGAGCCCCTGCGCACGGACGCTGCGAGCCTACTGGACCGGCGGGCCCGGTGTGGGAGGTGCGGTTGCAGCGGCGCGACGGACGGCGGGTTTCTCGCGAGCCCTCACGGGGAAGAGAAGTTCCTCTGACAAAGGAGGCTTCATGGGAATTGGTGTTGGAATCTTTCTGATCGCGGTGGGGGCGATCCTGACCTTTGCCGTCAACGCGACCTCGAGCTCGGTGAACGTCGACGCCGTCGGCTGGATACTGATGGGCGTCGGCCTCGTGAGTGTGCTGCTCTCGCTGCTCTTCTGGCAGTCCTGGGCAGGCCCCGGCTACTGGACCCGCCGCCGCACGACGGTCGTGGACGACGGGCCGCCCGCCGCGCCGCCGTACTAAACGGCGGCGGACTTTCACGCTCTTTACCTCGCGAAGAGCGGATTTCCAGAGCAGCGGAGGCGCCGGCTCAGGATCGGCGCCTCCGGTCAACGTGCGTTTCTAGTGATGGACTGCGCGGGGCAGTGTCTTCGCGTGGTCGATCCAGCCGGCGACCTCTGACTCCGTCGGCGCGCGCCTGACGAGGTTCTTGCTCTCGTTCACCTGGGCCATCGCCGCGGCCAGGTTTGCCGCATTCCGTTGAGCGAGCTCCGGGACGCTGTCGACGCCCGCCTCCTCCAGGAGGTCGGCGTACTCGCTGCCGACGCCGTTGATCCGGAAGAGGTCCGCGTGGTTCACCCACTCCAGGAGCAGGGTCTCGCTGATGCCGCTCTTCTCCGCGAGGGTCTGACGGCCCGCCGCCGTCCCGCCGTGCTCGAGGAGGTCGTCCACCGACGTGAGGCCATGGGCGCCGAGCTTCTCGGCGTACGCCGGCCCGATCCCTTCGATCTCGTTCAGTTTCATCGCTTTCCTTTCGGTCTCGGGGCTTTGACGACTGGCCAGCGACGAAGCTCTTCGGTACCCCTTGCCGTCGAGCCGCAGGAAGCTAGCACCTCGGAGATGCCGCTGACGGAGCCGGTGCGTGCTCCGCGAGATCGTCGAGCTCGTCGAGGCTGGGTGCGTCGCGGATCGACGGGCTGAACGTGCCCCAGAGCGCCAGGGCGAGGCCGGCGGCCGCGAAGACGGCAATGGTGGCGCGCTCCGAGACCTGGCCGAGCAGGACGCCGGTGGTGAGCGGGCCGAGCGGTGCGACGAGCAACGCGATCGTGGTGCGGACGCTCTCGACCCGGCCGAGGAGGCGGTCGGGCGTCATGACGAGCTGAAGACTTCTGACGGCCGAGTCGGTGGACGGGATTGCGAGCCCTGTCGGAAGGATGCTCGCAGTGAGCACATAGGGATTCGGCCAGGCGAGGAAGAGGCCGCAGCCGACCCACGTCCAGAGCTCGAGCAGCAGGATTCCTCTGACGGGCAGCAGCCGCCGGACGAGCGGAGACAGGAACGCGCCGAGAAGCAGACACGCCCCGAACGCCGAGAGGAGCAGGCCGACCGCGCCGCCCGACAGCCCGTGCCTCTTTCCGATGACGACGACGGCGAGCAGCACTCCCGGCCCGATGAAGTTCGTCGGTGCGTACAGGAAGGCGCACGCACGTAGGAAGCGGTGATGCCAGAGGAAGCGCAGCCCCTCGCCGAGACGCGTGCGGAGCGGCGACCGATCGCGGTCGCGCTGCTCCTCGAACGGCGTGCGCATCGCGAGCAGTGCCAGCGTCGAGAACACGTAGGACACGGCGTCGACGGCGAACGGGAGGGCGCGGGAGAGCCCGAAGAGCACACCGCCGAGCGGAGGGGCTCCGAGGCTTATGGCGGCTTCCCGACCGGTCACGGTGGCGACGGCTGCCGGCAACTGGTGCCTTCTGACGACGGCTCGTAGGGCTCCCGCTTGCGCCGCCGAGAAGACAGCGGCGCCGCTGCCCTCGACGAACGCGACCAGGGGAACGACAGAGAACGCGATCTGGTCGCCGAAGATCAGCGCGCCGAGCGTTCCGACGGCGAGCCCGCGCAGCGCGTGGGCCGCGATCATCAGCCGTTTGCGGCTCCAACGGTCAGCCGCAAGACCCGCTGGCAGCGCACAAAGCGCCATGCCGAGCAGCCGTGCGAACGCCGCGACCCCGGCCTTCGCCGGTGAGCCGGTGAGCGCGAGCACGAGCAGCGAATACGCGAGCGGGGTCATCTGCGATCCGGCGCTCGACACGAGTGCCGCCGACTGGAGCAGCAAGAAGTCGCGGTTCCGATGCAGCGGGACGGCCTTCACGCGGTCGAACGAAGTCTCAGACGATTCTTAGGGATTTCCAAGGTTCTTCTCATCCGCCGCCGCTTTGATCGGCCCGAGACAAGGTGAAACCGAACTCGAGGAGTCATGACCGATGATCTCAAGCGTCCTGCTCAATCTGATCGTGTCTGTTGTCGGCGTCGGCCTGCTCGCCATGGTGGTGCGAGCTGCGTACCACGTGGCCGGCGGCCAGCTGGAGGAAGCGCCTGCGACAAGGACGACGGAGCTGGAAACACCCTACGAGCTCGAGCGTGCTGCGTGACCCCGGGCTCGCCGTTGGCGCCTCGCCGGCTAGTTCTGCGAGGCGTGGGCGAGTGACCGAGCGAGAGTCGCGGCCGAGAGCTCGCCCCTGGTCACGTCCCGGATTCGGCCCTGCCGATCGAGGTAGAACGTCTCGGGAAGTCCGATCAGCCCGAACCGGTCGGCGGCCGACTGCGCCGAGTGCACTGCGACGTACGGCACGTCATGTGTGCGCAGGAAGTGTCGCGCGTCCCCGCTCAGGTCGTTGACGTTCACGCCGAGGAAGACGACGCGGCCGCGGCGCGCCTTGGCTGCTGATGCCAGGAGAGCGGCCTCGCGGCGGCACGGATCGCACCAGGACGCCCAGAAATTCAGGACGACCGGGTAACCGCGCAGATCGGCGAGTCGGAGTGAGCCGCGAGCCAGGGACGTGCGCAGAGGTTGCGGCCAGGTCTCCGCCCGCGACCAGATCACGGACAGCCTGACGTTCGGCGCGGGCGGCGATCGGTGTGCCTTGATGGCGCGCGTCAACCGGGCGGCACCGGCGTCCCCATGCACGATGCGATACGTCAGAACGGCGAAGAGGACGAGGACGAGCAGCGTCGCCGAGACGCGCAGCGAGAGCGCGAGCAGATGTCTCGATGAAGGCCCCGTCCGGGTCATCGCACGCTCGTTCGCATTGGGGCGTGCCGGTTGAGGCGCCGTCGCCTCCGCTCGGCTGGGTGATCGGTGTTGAGCCAGGC
>DATDDZ010000274.1:0-9052 GCA_036523555.1 Gaiellaceae bacterium | reverse complement strand
GAAGAAGCGCTCCTCGACGTCCTCGCGGATGTTCGTCTCGGCGAGCACCACCCCCGCCATCAGCGCGCCGATCGCCTCGGAGAGCCCGAGCTCCTTGGCGAGGGCAGCCATCCCGACGACGAGCGCGACGGTGAAGAGAAGGAAGAACTCTCGCGGGACGCGCTCGAGCACGCGGTCGAGTGGGCGCGAAAGCCAGCGTGACGCGGCGAGCGAGGCCAGGATGAACGCGAGCGCCTTCGAGACCGTGGCGAGCGTCCCCGCCGCCGAGCCGCCTCCGGTGCCGGCAAAGCCGAGC
Organism: Gaiellaceae bacterium; assembly: GCA_036523555.1. Classification (GTDB taxonomy): domain Bacteria; phylum Actinomycetota; class Thermoleophilia; order Gaiellales; family Gaiellaceae; genus 3-1-20CM-4-69-9. The sequence continues at coordinate 8,757 of DATDDZ010000274.1, read as the reverse complement.
ACGAACGCGATCGCCAGGTCCTCGAACAGCAGGATCGCGAGGACGATGTCGGTCTCCTCGTCGGCGAGCCGCCGAAAGTCGATCAGGCCCTTCACGGTGACAGCGCTCGACGAGACGTAGACAGCGGCGGCCAGGATGACCGCGCCGAAGCTGAAGCCGAAAGCCGCGAGCCCGACGACGAGGCCGATTGCCGCGTTCACGAGCAGGTCGAGCGTCCCACCCAGCCCGACGTGCCGTCCGGTGCGGAGCAGCCGGCCGAGGCTGAACTCGAGCCCCAGGAAGAAGAGGAGGAACACGAGGCCGAGCTCTGCGAGGAAGTCGGTCACCTCAGACGGTGTGATCAGGCTCGTCACGTGCGGCTCGTGCGGCCCGAGGAGCAGTCCGCTCAGCAGGTACGCGGGAATCGCGGACACCCCCAGCCGATGAGCGCCCAGGCCGAGCGCCCCGAGCAGCAAAACGGTGAGAGCGAGCTGGGAGAGCGTCATCGCGGCCGATCCTTGCAGACGAACGTATGTTCGCCTAGGCTCTCTCCGTGCAACTGCGCCTGGATGCAGCCGACCGGCTAGTCGAGCTGGTGGAGGAGCGCCGGGGCCCGGTCCACGCCGAGGAGGCGGCCCGCCGGCTCTTCGCGCTCCGGCACGTCCCGATCGGCCTCGCTCGCAGCCTCATCGACGACGTGGTGAAAGAGGATTCCAGACTGTCCTGGCGGAGCGATGCCGTCGGCCTCGCGGACCCTCCCGGAACCGAGCTGCCGCTCGAGCACGCGACCTTTGTCGTCGTCGACCTCGAGACAACCGGGCTCCGTCCCGGCACGGCGCGGATCTGCGAGATCGGGGCCGTCCGCGTCCACGAGCTCGAGCTCGCCGAGGAATTCCAGACGCTCGTCGATCCCGGGGTGCCGATCGGCGCCGCCGTCAGTGCCCTCACGGGCCTACGCGACACCGAGCTTCGCGGCCGGCCCCGACCGCACGTCGCCGTGCGGCGGTTCCTCGAGTTCGCCGGCGACGCCGTGCTCGTCGCGCACAACGCGCGCTTCGACCTCGCCTTTCTCGACCGGGAGACCGAGCGGCTCACCGGGGCACGGCTGGCGGGCCCGGTCGTCGATACCGTCGGGCTCGCCCGCAAGCTGCTTGCGGGTCGCACGACTCGCGCGGGCCTCGCGTCCCTCTCCCGCTTCTTCGGTACCGCGGCCGAGCCGTGTCATCGCGCGCTTCCCGATGCGCTCGCGACGGCGGAGATCCTCCTGCACCTGCTCGGCCTCGCTCAGGAGCGCGGGGCGCGCACGGTCGCCGACCTCGCCGACCTCGCCGCGCCGAGGGTGCGCAAGGTCTATGCGAAGCGGACGCTGGCCTTCGGAGCTCCCCCGAGCCCCGGCGTCTACCTCTTCCGCGACCGGCACGACCAGGTTCTCTACGTCGGCCGTGCGCGCGACCTCCGCGCCCGGCTGCGGTCGTATTTCCGCACCGACCGCCAGCGACCGGCGGTCGAGAGTGCGCTCGGCGCCCTCGAGCGGATCGAGTGGCGCGTCACCGGCTCCGAGCTGGAGGCCGCGCTCGAAGAGATCCGCCTCATCCGCGAGCTTCGGCCGCCGGCGAACGCGCGCGGCGCGGGCGTCGACCGGTACGTCTACCTTCGCCGGCGCGGCGACAAGCTCGTGTGCACACAGGATGCGACAGGGCTCGGTCCGTTTCGCAGCCGGACGCGTGCTCGACTCGCATGCCGGGCACTGGACGGGGCCTCGGAGGCCGAGCTCGCAGATCCGGCGCTCGCACTCCCACGCCTGCGCGCGCGGCTTCGTGACCTGGCCGACTGCCGCCGCTTCGAGGACGCGGCCAGGCTTCGCGACCGCATCTCCGCGCTCGAGCAGCTCGTCCGCCACGTCACCAGGATCGACCGCCTCCTGAGACTGCGCGCTTGCCTCCTCGTGCCGGCAACCGAGCCTGGCTATGTCCGGGCGGTGTTCGTCGCCGGCGGACGTATCGCGGCCGTCAGAACCCTGCCGAGCGGCGACGGAGCCCGGCTCGAAGTGGAGGCGGGCCTCGCCGCGGCACGGCGCGCGGTTCCGGACCATCTCGCGCGCGAAGACCTCGATGTCCTGCTGGTCGTCGACACGTTCCTGCGGAGGCCGCCGCCCGAGCTCCGCGTCGCGCCGCTCGAGACGGAGGAGATTCTCAGACGGGCGGCGGCTCTTCCGCAGGCGCGAGCAGTGGCGCCTCCACGACCGGCTCGCGCTCGCGCGGCGTGATCCGCCCTTCCTTGATCTCCTCGGCCCAGTGACACGCGACCTCGTGACCGGTCGCAAGCCGGCGAAGCGGTGGCACCTCGTCCCGGCAGCGGGTCGGCTGGATGAACGGGCAGCGCGTATGGAAACGGCAGGCGGCCGGTGGATTCGCGGGGCTCGGCAGGTCACCCGCAAGCAGGATCGACTCGCGCCGGCGCTCCACGACCGGATCCGGAATCGGGACTGCCGACAGCAACGAGATCGTGTACGGATGAAGCGGGTTGGAGTAGAGCTCCGCGGCGGGTGACACCTCGACGATCCAGCCGAGATACATCACGGCGATCCGGTCGGAGATGTGTCGCACGACCGCGAGGTCGTGGGCGATGAAGAGATAGGTGAGCTCGAACTCCTCCTGCAGCGTCTCGAGGAGGTTGATGATCTGCGCCTGGATCGAGACGTCGAGCGCCGACACCGGCTCGTCGGCGACGACGAAATCCGGGTTGAGCGCGAGCGCACGCGCAAGTCCGATGCGCTGGCGCTGACCACCGGAAAACTCGTGCGGATACCGCCCCCCGGCGTCCGCCGGGAGGCCCACGACGTGCAGCAGGTCACGCACTCGCGCATCAGCCTCCCGTCGTGAGGCGAGCCCGTGACTGCGCAGCGGCTCCCCCACGGTCCGCCCGACGCTGTGACGGGGGTTGAGCGATGCATAGGGATCCTGGAAGACCATCTGCATCCGGCGCCGCAGGGGGCGCAGCTCGCGCTCACCGAGCTTGGAGATGTCGCGGCCGTCGAACAGGATGCGTCCATCGGTCGGCTTGTAGAGGCGGATGATCGTGCGCCCGACCGTCGACTTGCCGCAGCCCGACTCGCCGACGAGACCGACCGTCTCGCCGCGTCCGATCGTCAGCGAGACATCGTCGACGGCACGAATGTCGCCGACGTGCCGGTCGAGCACGATCCCGCTCTTGATCGGAAAGTAGACCTTCAGGTTCTCGAGCTCGACGAGCGGCCCGGCCCCGTTGCTGCTCGTCATCAGGCCGTGGCCGCCTCGCGGGCGCGGTACCATTCGTCAACGGGAACGGGGTTGAAGCATGCCACGCTGTGGCCCGGCTCGACCTCCACGAGCGTGGGAACTTCTCGCCGCGAGAGATCGACCTCGAACCTGCAACGAGGCTGGAACGGGCACGCCGCCGGAGGTCGCAGCATGTTCGGCGGCGCTCCTTCGATGGGATGGAGGCGCGTCCCCTTGGCGGCGTCGAGGCGCGGGACGCTCTGCAGCAGGCCGAGCGTGTACGGATGGCGCGGCGCGCCGTAGAGCTGCTCTGCCGACCCTGTCTCCATGAACATCCCGGCGTACATGACGTTCACGCGCTCGCACATTCCGGCGACCACTCCCAGGTCGTGCGTGATGAGGATCAGCGCAGCGTCCTCCTCGGCGACGAGCGCGCGCAGGAGCTCGAGGATCTGCGCCTGGATCGTGACGTCGAGCGCCGTGGTGGGCTCGTCGGCGATCAGGAGCTTGGGCCGGCAGGCGAGCGCCATCGCGATCATCGCCCGCTGGCGCATCCCGCCCGAGAACTGGTGGGGATAGTCGCGCAGGCGCTGGTCCGCGCTCGGGATGCCGACCCGGTCGAGCAACTCGGACGCGCGCGCCTCGGCCTCCTTGCGGTTCATGTCGAAGTGCGTCTCGAGCGGCTCGCGGATCTGACGGCCGATCGTCAGCACGGGGTTCAGCGACGTCATCGGGTCCTGGAAGATCATCGCGATCTCGCGACCGCGGATCCGGCGCAGCGCACGATCGCTCTGGCGGAGCAGATCCTTGCCCTCGAAGCGGGCGGTGCCCGACTCCACACGCCCGTTACGGGCCAGCAGCCCGAGGATGGCGAGCGACGTCACGCTCTTCCCGCAGCCGGATTCGCCCACGATGCCGAGCGTCTCGCCAGGTGCGATGTCGAACGTGATCCCGTTGACGGCGTGCACCGTGCCACGGCGCGTCCAGAAGCGGACCTTCAGGTCTTCGACCGAGAGGAGCGGCGTCCTAGCCACGCGTCCGGAGCTTCGGATCGAGCGCCTCACGGAGCCCATCGCCGATGAGGTTGAAGCCGAGAACGGAGATCACGATCGCGATCCCGGGGATGATCGCGAGGAACGGAGCGACGTTGAGATAGGAGTTGACGTCCGTGAGCATCGTCCCCCACTCCGGCGTGGCCGGGTCCTGGGGGCCGAGCCCGAGGAAGCCGAGCCCCGCGACGTCGATGATCGCGGTCGCCATCGCAAGAGTTCCCTGGACGATCGCGGGCGAGATCGCGTTCGGCATGATGTGGGAGAAGAGAATCGCGCGCCGTTTGACCCCGACCGCGCGCGCCGCGAGGACGAAATCGTTCTCCCGTTGCGCAAGGATCGACCCGCGCAGGAGGCGAGCGAAGATCGGGATGTTCACCACCCCGACCGCAATCATGATCTGTCCGAGCCCGGGCCCGAGGACGGCGACGATTCCGATCGCAAACAGGAGGCCGGGGATCGCGAGCATCACGTCCATCGCCCGCATGATCACGGTGTCGACGATCCCGCCCACATAGCCCGCGATCGAACCGAGCAACAGGCCGGTGAGCAGGCCGATCGAGACCGAGACGACGCCGATGAGCAGCGAGAACCGGGCCCCGTAGATGATGCGGGAGAACTCGTCGCGTCCGAGGAGATCGACGCCGAACCAGTGGTGGGCGCTCGGACCGACGGGCTTGCCCTCGTTGAGCAAGTCGAGGTGCTGGTCCTTCGGGCCGTACGGCGCGATCAGCGGCGCGAAGACGGCGCAGACAACGAAGACCGAGACGAAGAAGCCGCCGAGAATCGCGCCGGGATTGCGTATCAGCCGGTACCACGCCTCGCCCCAGAGCCCGGACGGTCCTTCGATCTGGACCTCTCTGGCCTCGATCTCGGCGACGCTCACCGGACGAACCCCGGACGATGAGCGAGCCGAAGGCGAGCGACGCTCATCAGCTGTACCGGATCCTCGGGTTGATGATCGCGTAGGAGATGTCGACGAGCAGGTTGACCATGACGAAGACGACCGCGAGAAACAGGATCCCGCCCTGTAAGACCGGGTAGTCGCTGTTGAAGATCGCGTCGCGTAGCCACGACCCCATCCCCGGGTAGGCGAACACGGTCTCCGTCAGGACCGCTCCCGACAACAGCAGCCCCGTCTGAAGGCCGATGATGGTGGACACGGGAAGCATCGCGTTGCGAAGGACGTGCCGGCGGTCGACTGTCATCGGCGACAGCCCCTTCGCCCGCGCCGTCCGAACGTAGTCCTCGTTCTGGACGTCGAGGACCGCGGCACGCGTGATCCGCGTGACCACCGCGAGCGGGATCGACCCGAGCGCGATTGCCGGCAGGATCAGGTGCCTGAGCACGTCCCAGAGGGCATGCCAGTCCTGTTCGATGATCGCGTCGAGAACGTAGAAGTTCGTCGGATGCTTGGAGTTGATGAGGACGTCGGTGCGGCCGACGCTGGGTAACCAGTGCCACTTCACAGCGAAGAGGTACTTGAGGATGATCGCGAGGAAGAAAATCGGGACTGAGATGCCTAAGAGCGACCCGATCAGGGTGAGATTGTCGAACACCCCCCCGTGACGTTTCGCCGCGAAGAAGCCGAGCGGGACGCCGATCGCTATCGCGACGATCATCGCGGCGAGCGCCAGCTCGATCGTGGCAGGGAAGCGCTGCCTGATCTCGTCGGTTATCTGCCGGCGCGAGGCGATGCTCGTGCCGAGATCGCCCTTGACGGTCTCCTTCAGGTAGTCCCAGTACTGGACCGGCAGCGACCGGTTGAGCCCGTAGCGCTCCTTGTACTGCTTGACGAGCTCCGGTGTCGAGCGCTCCCCGAGCAGCGAGTCGGCCGGGTTCCCCGGGAGCGCGCGGATCCAGAAGAAGATGAGGATCGAGACGCCGAGCAGGATCGGCACGAGGAGCATCAGCCGGCGGACGACGAACCGGAGCATCAGGAAGCCCTGGTGGCCGCGGCGACGTGGTCGGCCTGTCTCATCCGAGATGTGAAGCCGGCGGACACCGCTGGTTGAGCTGCATGTCCGCCGGCTGCACGACTAGTTGTTACTGACCTCCGAGCCCAGCGTATTGGAACCAGACGCCACCGACCGGCGTGGCGATCAGCCTCGAAACTCGCTTCTGGGCTCCGAGAGCCGGGGTTGCGTGCGCGTACGGCACGCCGGGCAGGTACTTCATGATGATCACGTTCGCCTGCTGGTAGAGCTTCACCCGCTTGGCGAAATTGGGCTCGTTGAGCGCCCTGGTGAGAATGCCGGTGATCTCCGAGTTGTTGAACCCGAACTGCGGGTTGAAGTTGCGGAAGAACGTCCCGAGGAAGTTGTCCGGATCCCCGTAGTCACCGGTCCAGCCGATGAGGTTGAGGTCGCCGGCACTGCCCTCGTTGACCTTCGCGACGTACGTCGGCCGCCAGGGCGCGCTGTGCGCCGTGACGTCGAAGCCCGAGTTGTTCAGGCTCGCCTGGAAGGCCTCGAAGTTCCGCTTTGGATCGGGCATGTACGGGCGGCTGACGCCCGTCGGATACCAGAAGTCGATCTTGCACGGAACATGGCAGCTCGACGAGTTGAGCAGCTCCTTCGCCTTCGCCGGGTTGTACGGGTACTTCACCACCTTGTTCGTCCACCCGAACAGGCTCGGGGGCTCGAACTCGTTCGCGACCGTTCCGGTTCCGAAGTAGAACTGCTTCACGACGGTCGCGCGGTCGAGGCCGTAGGCCACTGCCTGACGGACCTTGAGGTCGTTCATCGGTGAGTTCGGCCCCTGGTGGATCGTCACGTACGCGACGTTGAAGGCCGGCCGCTTGACCACCTTGAGGCTCGAGTTACCGCTCAGGCCGCCGATGTCCTGCGGGGCGGCGAGGTCGTATGCGTTGACCTCGCCCGTTTGCAGGGCCTGGAACCGCGCGGTGTTGTCGGAGATCGGACGGATGATGAGCTTGTCGAGCTTCGCCTTCTGTCCCCAGTAGTTGTTGTTGCGGACGAGCTCCAGCTTCTGTCCGATCGTCCACGACGAGAACTTGAACGGGCCGGTACCGGTGGGATGCTGGAACGCATACGTCCCGGTCGGCCTGAACGTCCCGCCCGTGAGCGTCGCCTCGTCAGCGCCGTACTTCTTCATCGCGGTCGGGCTCTGCATCGCGAACGACGAGATCACGAGCGACGGGAAGAAGACGCCGGACGTGCGCGTCAGCCGGACCACGATCTTGTACTTGCCGACCGTTTTGCAGCTCTTGAACAGCGGGGCCGACAGGTTCGCGACCTCGTTGTTCTTGAAGCCGCCGTAGGTCGCCTGGTAGTAGTACGTCGCGGACGGATCCTGGAACGGGCCCGTCCAGTTGTACCAGCGGTTGAAGTTGTAACAGGCGGCGGCCGAGTTCCACGGTGTTCCGTCGTGGAACTTAACGCCCTTGCGGAGGTCGAAGGTCCAGACCCTCCCGCCACCCGACAGCTTCCATTTCGTCGCCAGAGCCGGAACGATTTTCGTCGTCCCCGGCTTCAGCCTCACGAGCCCTTCGAAGATCTGCTCCGTCACGCGGAAAGATTCGCCGTCGGACACGAGCGCCGGATCGAGGTACGTCGGATCCGCCGCGCCCGCGAAGACGAGCGTGCCTGACTTCGCCGCGCCGCCGGCGGTGCCGGCGGCGGCTAGCACGACCACCGCCACGAGAGGAAGGGCAAGCCTTCTCAAATTCCCCCTCACACGAACTCCTTTCGTCGCCCCGCCTCCCAGGCGGACCGCCCAAGTATGAACAGAAAGTTAAGCCTTTCTGCAAGTTGAGACGCTTTGGCCGCAGAAACGATTGAGGGCGGCCCGGAAGCCGCCCTCAGGATGTCTCGAAGGGCTGCGGGCTCAGGCCGCGAGCGAGATGAGATCTCGGAGCGCGGAGAGGCGCGCGAGAGCCTGTCCCTCGAGCTGCCGGACCCGTTCTCGGGTCAGGTCGAGCTCGTGTCCGATCGCCTCGAGCGTCCAGGGCTCGCCCTCGAAGCCGAACCGCAGCTCGAGGATCCGCCGTTCGCGCTCCGGCAGAGCGTCGAGCGCGCGCCGGACGCCCTGGCGGCGGAGCGACTCCTCCGCCTCGTCGAACGGATCGGCAGCCTCGCGGTCGGCGAAGAGGTCACCGAGCTCCCCCTCGTCGTCGGCTCCGACGGTCTGGTTCAGCGACACCGACGCCTGCGCCGCCCCGAGCGCCTCGTCGACATGCTGGATCGGCAGCCCGGTCGCCTCGGCAAGCTCGTCCTTCGTCGCCTCGCGGCCGAGCTCGACCTCGAGCCGGCGTGCCGCGCGCGACAGCTTCTGCTGCCGCTCGACGACGTGCACCGGGACGCGGATCGTCCGGGCGTGGTTCGCCACGGCACGCTGCACCGACTGGCGGATCCACCAGGTCGCGTAGGTCGAGAACTTGTAGCCGCGCCGCCAGTCGAACTTCTCGACCGCACGGATCAGGCCGAGCGTCCCCTCTTGGATCAGGTCGA
>DATDDZ010000273.1:0-1976 GCA_036523555.1 Gaiellaceae bacterium | reverse complement strand
CCGGGCCTCGGGAGCCGAGCGCCGTCTCGACGCGTGGCTCGTCTCACTCGAGCGCGAGCTTCTGGCTCCCAGCGGCGAGGAGTCTGACGCGCGCCGGCTCGTCGAGCGAATGGGTCTCGCGCTGCAGGGATCGTTGCTCGTACGGCACGGCGATCCCCGCGTTGCCGACGCGTTTTGCGCGTCGCGCCTCGCCGGGGACGGCGGACTCGCCTACGGGACGCTGCCCACGATGACCGACACCGAGGCGATCGTCGAGCGGCACAGGCCGCGGGCTCGCTAGCGGCGCACCCGGAGGAGGAGCCCGACCGAGGCTTCCTGGTTCCAGGAGTCGACGAGCTGCACGTGCAAGCGCCAAGTCCCCGTAAGGCGTGGGACGCCGAAGAGCCTGCCGGTGTTGCTGAGGTGCAGCCCGCGCGGCAGTCCAACGACCGACCAGCGCAGGGGTGGGGCGCCGCCGCGCGCCGACACGGCGAGCGCGTAGGGCTTTCCCCGATGCGCCACGGGCAGCCGTGTGGTCGCGATTGCGAGCGGCAGGGGCGGCGCGCACGGCTCGCCGCACGCCGCCAGCACGAACGGCCGCAGAAACTCGCCGAAGGCCACGCCGCCGTCGTAGTTCATGTGGACGCCGTCGTTGAACCAGGGCTTGCCCGCCGACGCTGCGGCCCAGTCGGCGACGGCCAGCTGAGGCCAGCGCTTCGGCGCTGCGCGTATCTCCGCGTTGATCCGCACCCAGCTGTCCTGCTTCTCCTCGAGCGTCACCCAGACGACGTGCTGCACCCCGGCGGCGGCGAGCGCCTTCATGACCCGGTCGAGCTCCGAGCCGTAGAGATCGGCGTAGTCGTTGTAGCCGACGTCGATCACGACGGTCGGCCCAAGCGCCTGGCCGAGCGCCTCGATCGTCTCGAGTGCGCTCACAGGATGTGGGTCTCCGTACGCCGGGCACCCGGGGTCGACCAGCTTGCGACACGTCTTCGTCTCGAGGTCGAGATCGAGCCCGCGGGCGAGATCTTCCCGCGCCTTCGTCACCCAGTAGAGGACACCTCCGACCGAGTCGGTGATCACCGTGACGCGGTTGGCGGGCACGGAATCGGCGGCGTCCGCAGCGGTCCCGGCGCCCGAGCCCGCCAGCGCGAGCACCAGGGCAACTGCCACGAGTGGGCCCGTCCTGATTACCACGACCTGCCGGGATTAGACCGCGGCGTTGATCGCTCCGCAAGGTGGCCGCTTCGACAGGGACCTCTTGCGACTCGTCCGGGAATGCGAGAGTGTCGGCGGCAACGGCTTCGAGCGAAGGAGGTTGGACGTATGGAGACAGGCGGCCAGACGACGATCAGCGGCGGGGACTATCCCGTTCGCTTCGACGTGGAATACCCGGACCGTGATCTCGACCGGCTGACGACTGCGCTTCGCATCATCATCGCGATCCCGATCCTGATCGTGGCCGGAGCCGTGGGAGGCCACGAGAGCTCGTACCAGGCGGGCAAGGACACCTGGACGGTCGCCTCGGGGGCCGGCGGCCTGCTCGTGTTCGCGCCGCTGCTCATGATCGTCTTCCGCCAGAAGTATCCGCGGTGGTGGTACGACTGGAACCTCGAGTTGCAGAGGTTCTCGAACCGCGTCGGCGCCTACCTCGCGCTGATGGATGACCGTTATCCCTCCACCGACGAGAAGCAGTCGGTCACGCTCGACTTCCCCTATCCCGATGTCCAGAGGGATCTCAACCGCTGGCTGCCGCTCGTGAAATGGCTGCTCGCGATCCCGCACTACATCCTGCTCGTCTTCCTCTGGGTGGGAGCGATCTTCGCGGTGATCTTCGCGTGGTTCGCGATCCTCTTCACCGGGCGCTATCCACGCGGGCTCTTCGACTTCGTTGTGGGCGTCTTCCGGTGGACCAACCGTGTGATCGGCTACGCGTTCATCCTCGTGACCGACGAGTACCCGCCGTTCCGCCTGAGCCCGTAAGGATCACAGGCGCA
>DATDDZ010000272.1:0-5519 GCA_036523555.1 Gaiellaceae bacterium | reverse complement strand
TGGTGGTCGCACCGCCGATCAGCAATGGAATGTCAAACCCCTGCCGTTCCATTTCCGAGGCCACATGCACCATTTCGTCCAGAGACGGTGTGATCAGGCCAGAGAGGCCGATGATATCGACCTTCTCGGTGATTGCAGTTTCCAAGATCTTCGTCGCTGGCACCATGACGCCGAGGTCGATGATTTCGTAATTGTTGCAGGCGAGCACGACGCCGACGATGTTCTTGCCGATGTCGTGGACGTCGCCCTTGACCGTGGCGAGCACGACGCGTCCCTGAGTTCGGCGTCCGCCTCCACCCTCGGCCCTCTCCTGCTCCATGTACGGCTCGAGGTAGGCGACTGCACGTTTCATCGCGCGCGCGCTCTTCACGACCTGCGGGAGGAACATCTTCCCGGAGCCGAAGAGATCGCCCACGATCTGCATGCCGTTCATCAACGGCCCCTCGATCACGTCGAGGGGGCGGGCCAGCTGCTGCCGGGCCTCCTCGGTGTCCTCCTCGATGAAGTCGACGATGCCGTGGACAAGGGCGTGTGAGAGACGCTCCCCGACCGGGGCTTCGCGCCAGGCCAAGTCGAGCTCCCGTTTCGTTCCGCCCGACTGGACGGTCGACGCGTACTCGACCAGCCGTTCCGTCGCGTCCTCGCGGCGGTTGAAGATGACGTCTTCGACACGCTCGAGGAGCTCTGGAGGGATGTCCTCGTACACGGCCAGCTGACCCGCGTTGACGATCCCCATGTCCAGGCCGGCGGTGATCGCGTGGTAGAGGAAGGCGGCGTGCATCGCCTCGCGAACTGCGTCGTTGCCGCGAAACGCGAAGCTGAGGTTCGAGATCCCGCCGGAGATCTTCGCGCCCGGGCAACGCCGCTTGATCTCCTTGATCGCCTCGATGTACGCCCGCGCGAACTCCGCGTGCTCCTCGATTCCGGTTGCGACGGCGAGGACGTTCGGGTCGAAGATCAGATCCTCGGGCTCCCAGCCGTCAGCGAGGAGAAGGTTGTACGCGCGCTGGCAGATCTCGACTTTGCGTTCGACTGTGTCCGCCTGTCCCTGCTCGTCGAAAGCCATCACGACGACGCCGGCGCCGTAGCGCTTGATGCGCCGCGCCTGCTCGAGGAAGGGCCCGTCCCCTTCCTTGAGGCTGATCGAGTTGACGACACCCTTCCCCTGCAGGCACTTGAGACCCGCCTCGAGCACGGTCCAGCGGGAGCTGTCGACCATGATCGGCAGGCGAGCCACCTCGGGCTCGGTGGCGAGAAGGTTCAGGAACGTGGTCATCGCCCGCTCGGAGTCGAGGAGGTCGGCGTCCATGTTCACGTCGAGGATGTTGGCCCCGCCTCGGACCTGCTCGACGGCGACGGCGACTGCCTCCTGGAAGTCCCCCTCCTCGATCAGCCGGCGGAAGCGGACCGAGCCGGTGACGTTCGTGCGCTCCCCGACCATGACGAAGTTGGCATCCGGGAAGATCCGGAACGGCTCGAGCCCGCTTAGCCGCGTCACGTGCTCTCCGCTCGGGACACGTCTTGGGGTCTGACCCCGGGTCGCGTCCTTGATGGCCTTGACATGGTCTGGCGTGGTGCCGCAGCAGCCGCCGACGATGTTGACGAGGCCGTCCTGGGCGAACTCGCGCAGCGCGCGGCTCGTGTCCCTGGGCTGCTCGTCGTGCGTACCCATCTCGTTCGGAAGACCGGCGTTGGGATGGCACGCGACCCAGGTCGGCGCGACGCGTGCCAGGTCCTCGACGAAGGGCCGCATCTCGGCCGCGCCGAGGGAGCAGTTCACGCCGACGACGAAGGGCCTCGCATGCTCGACCGAGAGCCAGAACGCGTCGACGGTCTGCCCCGAGAGATTCCGGCCGCTGCGGTCGATGGCGGTGAAAGAGATCCAGAGGGGCAGCTCCGGCGTCTCGTCGAGCGCCGCGGCGATTGCCGCCTTCGCGTTGAGCGTGTCGAAGATGGTCTCGATGAGGAGGAAGTCGACGCCTCCTTCGGCGAGCCCTCGGACCTGCTCGGCGTAGGCGTCGCGAACCTGGTCGAACGTGTGCGTCCTGAAGGCGGGGTCGTCCACGCGCGGTGAGAGCGAGAGCGTGACGTTGAGGGGGCCGACGGAGCCGGCGACGAAGCCGCCGGCCTCGTCTGCCGCCTGCCGGGCCAGTCGCGCGCCTTCGACGTTCATCTCGTAGGCGTGCTCCTCGAGGCCGTAGTCGGCCTGCCCGATCGTCGTCGCGGTGAACGTGTTCGTCGTCGCGATGTCGGCGCCGGCGGCGAAGTACTGGCGGTGGATGTCGAGCACGATCTCCGGCCGCGTCAGGTTGAGGAGGTCGGGATCGCCCGCGACGTCCCGCGGATGGTCCCGGAACCGCTCGCCGCGATAGGCATCCTCGCCTCGGACCTCACGCTGGATCAGCACGCCCCACGAGCCGTCGAGCACGGCGACGCGCTCCTTCAGGATTGCCTCGAGTCGTGCGCGCGCGTCGTGCATCACCGCTCCGTTCTGCCTGAAGAGATGCCGCCTTCCTCGAAGACGCGCGGGCTCTTTAGGCGTTTGATAACCCGGTCGCCAAGCTGCCTGTCAAAGCTTTCCGGGTATCTGAGCGTAGCAAAGCAGTGCCGGGCGAACACGCGGCCGACGGGCGCCTGTGCTGTTCTACTCGGCGACGAAGGCCGGCCGGGCGCGACCCAGCCTCGGGGCGGCGGGCTTCGCGAGCTGGCCCTCGGCCCACAACGCGGCAAGGCCCGTGCGCGGGAGGTCGATGATCCGGTCGAAGAGGAGATAGCGGGGCTCCCACCGCGGCTCGAACTTCAGGTTGAAGCGGTAGAGGCTCTCGATCTGGAAGTACGCGTCCGCGATCCCGAGCAGCCGGCCGAGCAGCCGTTCACGGGCACAGCTCGGCTCGCGTAGGAAGCGCGCGAACGCGGCGAAGTTCAGCGAGAGCTCGGCGATGCCTCGCTCCCTGAACTGCTCGACGGCCTTGACGATCATGTACTCGGTCAGGCCGTTCGGCGTCGAGACGTCGCGTCGCATCATCGAAAGCGAGAACGCAGATCGCCCGTAGCTCGGGACGAACTGCAGGAGACCGCGGGGCTCGCCGGCCCCGTCGTAGGCGACGAGGACCGCCGTCTCGCCGTGATGGTCGCCCCTGAGCGAGTCGAGCGCCATCGAGAAACCCCGCTCGGGCGCGCCGCGGCGCCACTCGGCGGCAAGCCGCTCGAGCCGCGCGCATCTTCCCTCGGAAAGCGTGCCGAGCTCATGGAGCTCGACGCGGAAGCCGGCCTTCTCCAGCCGGCTCACCGACTGCCGCACCTTGCGGATCGCCCGGCCCTCGAGGGAGAACCGAGCCGTCTCGACGATTGCCTCGTCGCCGAGGTACAGCCCCTTGAGGCCGGCGCCGGCGAAGAGTGATGCCGTCTCGCTGCCGGCGCCGATGACGCCTAGCTTGAGCCCGCATCGATCGGCGAAGCTGCACGTCGCCCTGACCAAGCTCGGGAGCGCGTCCTCGGGCCCGACGGGATCACCGGAGACGAGCAATGTCCCGGCCTCCACTCGATACGCGAGAAAGGCACGGCGGTCGGGGCTGAAGAGGTACTGCGTGTCGCTGCGGAGCTTGAAGAAGGCGAGGGTGTCGGAGCCGTGGGCGCGCACGAGGGCGGCGGCCTTCCGTCTCGATTCCGGGCCTGGAAGTGCCCGGCTCCGCGCGGGCCGGCGGAAGAGGAAGTACGCCGCGCCGAAGAGGATCAGCAGCCCTGCGGCCTTGACGAGCAGCGGCAGGACTCCCGCCTCGTCGTAATACGCGATCGATCCCTGGTTCCACAGCATCAGCCCCAACGTTTCCCGCGCGACGACAGTCGGGGGCGTCGCGTCGGGGGCCGCGACCCACAGGGCCGCGAACCCGGCGAGCAGGGCGCCGGCGGTGACCGTCGGGAGGCGCAGAACGAGAGCGCGCAGCGAACGCGCGTCCGAGCGAACCGGGAAGGCTGCCCTCCCGTGCCAGACGATGACGGTGAAGCCGAGGCAGAGCAAGCCCTCCCTCAGGTCGCCGCGCACCAGCTCGACGGCGGCGACGGTCAGGAAGACGGCGAGCGCCAGCGCCCAGGCGCTGCGACGGCGGCCGTGGAGGCTCACGGCCAGGAGCGCTAGGCCCGCCGCCGCCGGAACGGCGAGCGAGTGGTAGACCGGAAGCGAGCTGAGCGGCCGGAGGTGGAAGAGCAGGTGGCTGCGCCAGGGGCCGTCGAACACTGCCGAGACCGCGTTCGCGATCGCAGCGAGCAGGGCGAGCACCGCCATCACCGACGGCAGAGAGTCGAGGCGGCTCACATCCCGGAGCGGCGGCATGCTGCGGTGGAGCCCCATCTGCCAGGACGCCGTATCGCGCAACGAGGGAAACACGTCGCGCCAGTCCTTCGCGATCAGCCAGAGCGCAAGGGCCGGCAGCGCGAGCGCTCCGGAGGAGTGCAGGTGCAGGAGCCCGAGGCCGATCGCTCCGAGCCAGCCCGCGGCCACGACGAGCCCGAGGTGCCACTCGTGGATCCGGCGGCCGAGCACGAACACCCTGGGCCCGAGCCGGTGGCGTTCGAGCCTCAGAGGCAGACGGCGCCTAACCATGCTGCGTCTCATAGTCGACCCTTGCGAAGGCCCACGTGACACCCATCCGGGTGGATCGCCCCGACCTATCCTCGACCCGAGACGGTGAGCTGGTTCTCGGCGTGCTTGATCCGCTGCTCGAGCTGCCAGCGGTCGGCGGTCGACTCCCCACGCTCGACCTTCTCGAGCTCACGCTGTGCCGTCTCGAGCTGCTCGCGCGCCCGGCCCTCCTCGATCTGGTCGGCGGAGACGGCGTCGTCGACGAGCGCGATTGCCCGGTCGGTCTCCACCTTGAAGAAACCGGGCCCGGTCGCGTACTCCTTGACGTTTTCGCTGTCGCGATCGAGGTACACGCGGGTCGAGCCAGCCTTGAGCGTTGCGATCAGGGGTGCGTGTCTGGCAAGGACCCCGATCTCGCCCGCGGCCCCCGGCACCACGAGCATCTCGACCTGGCCCTCGAAGACCGGACCGTCCGGCGTCACGAGGGAGAGATCGAAGAGCTTCTTGCCGTCGGCCATCAGGCTGCGGCGCCCGCTGTCTCGGCCTCTCGCTCTCCGGAGAGCCGCCGGCCCTTCTCGACGGCCTGATCGATGGTGCCCACCATGTAGAAGGCCTGTTCCTGGAGGTCGTCGTGCTTCCCGTCGATGATCTCCTGGAAGCCCTTGATCGTGTCCTCCGTCTTCACGTACTCGCCGGGCGTGCCCGTGAACTGCTCCGCGACGAAGTTCGGCTGTGACAGGAAGCGCTGGATCTTGCGGGCCCTCGCGACCACGAGCTTGTCCTCGTCGGAGAGCTCGTCGATTCCGAGGATGGCGATGATGTCCTGCAGGTCCTTGTAGCGCTGGAGGATCTCCTGCACGCGCGTCGCCGTCGCGTAGTGCTCGTCCGACACGATCCCCGGCTGCAGCGCGCGCGAGAACGAGTCGAGCGGATCGACCGC
>DATDDZ010000271.1:0-4950 GCA_036523555.1 Gaiellaceae bacterium | reverse complement strand
AACCTCGCCGGCCAGATCCGTCCGGTGCAGGTCGAGGACGTCCTCGGTCGCGAGCCGGTCGAGGTCGACGTCCGCTCGATCGCCCACTACCTCGCGGGCGAGACGGTTCTCGTCACCGGCGCGGGCGGCTCGATCGGCGCGGAGCTCTGCCGGCAGATCGCGCGGGTCGGGCCGGCGCGCATCGTCCTCGTCGAGCATTCGGAGGCGGCGCTCTTCGACATCGAGCGCGAGCTCGTCGACGAGCGCGGTTTCTCCGCCGTCGCGCCCGTGCTCGGTGACTGCGGGGATCGCGCGAAGATGAGCCAGGTGTTCGAGCGCTACCGCCCGAGCGTCGTCTTCCACGCCGCGGCGTACAAGCATGTCGCGCTGCTCGAGGCGAACCCGCTCGAGGCCGTGCGGAACAACGCGCTCGCGACCCGCGCCATCGCCGATGTCGCGGTCGACTACGGAGCGCTCCGCTTCGTGCTCGTCTCGACGGACAAGGCGGCGAATCCGAAGAACCTCCTCGGCCAGTCCAAGGCGCTCTGCGAATGGATCGTCGAGGGCTACGGGCACCGCGCGGACGTCAACACCCGCTTCGTGGCCGTGCGCTTCGGGAACGTCCTCAACTCGTCGGGCAGCGTGATCCCGATCTTCAGACGCCAGATCGAGAAGGGCGGGCCGGTGACTGTCACGCATCCCGAGATGACCCGCTTCTTCATGACGATCCCGGAGGCGGTCTCGCTGATCGTGCAGGCCGGCGCGATCGGCGGGCGGGGACAGGTCTACGTGCTGGACATGGGCGAGCCGGTGAAGATCGTCGACCTCGCGCGGAACATGATCCGGCTCTCCGGGAAACCCGAGAACGAGATCGCGATCTCGTTCGTCGGCGTGCGGCCCGGCGAGAAGCTGCACGAGGAGCTGTGGACGGACGGAGAGACGGTCGGGCCGACGTCGCACCCCAAGATCCTGCGCGCTGCGCGGCCGCCCATCGACGTCGAGTGGCTCGACGGGGAGCTGGACGACCTCGAGCGCATGGTGTCCCGCGGTGAGACTCTCGACGTGGTCGCGCGCCTGGTGGCGATGCACCGCGCGCCGAAGCGCGCGGGCACCGCGGTACTGGAAGACACCCTCCACTAGGGACCCTCTCCGCGCCGTTGCTTGACATGTGACCATCGGGTCACTAAAGTGCCGCGCGTGGAAAGCGTTACCGAACGGTCACATGTGATCGAGCCGGGTGAGGAGGCGGTCTTCAGGGCCCTCGCCGACCCGACCCGGCGCGAGATTCTCGACCGGTTGTTCGAGTCCGACGGCCAGAGCCTCGGGCAACTCGAGTCGGCCTTCCCGATCAGCCGTTTTGGCGTCATGAAGCATCTGCGCGTCCTCGAGGGCGCGGGTTTGATCGCGACCCACCGGGTCGGGCGCTCGAAACTCCACTACCTCAATGTGATCCCGATCCGCGAGCTGCAGGACCGCTGGATCCACAAGTTCGCCGCGGCCCCCGCGGCGGCCCTCCTCGGCCTCAGGGCCGACATCGAGAAAGGAGTCTCCATGACAGCCGCGACGACAGCGGTGAGCGAGGACGATCTCGCCGGAGAGGCCGCGAAGCCGTCACAGATCTTCGCGATCTTCATCCGGGCGACCCGGGAGCGAATCTGGCAGGCGCTCACGAGCTCCGAGGACACGCTCAGGTACTACTACGCCAGCACGGTGGAGTCGGACTGGGCTCCCGGCACACCGTTCGTGTACCGCATCGGAGACGAGCCCGCGATCGTCGGTGAGGTGATCGAGGCGATTCCGCCGGAGAGGCTCGTGTCGACGTTCGACGCGCGCTGGGACGACGACGTGCGCCAGGACGCACCGTCGCGGATCACCTGGATCCTCGAAGAGGCCGGCCCCGGCGTCTCGAAGCTGACCGTCGTGCACGAGGGCCTGGAGCCCGGGAGCGCGACGTACGAGCAGGTCGCCGGCGGGATGCCGTTCATCCTCAGCGGCCTCAAGACGCTGCTCGAGACCGGCGAGCCGCTCCTTCCCGCGTAACGAATCCCGCGCGAACGGCGCGGTCCCGCTCAGCCGAGTGCCGAGAGCAGGAGCTCGAGCATGACGGCGGGATCGCGCCGGACGCGGCCCTGCCCTCCGGTGCCGTCACGCTTCCGCAGATCGAGCGCACGCGCGTCGCTCAGAGGCTTGAGCCGGCCCTGTCTGATCAGCTCCTCGTCGACTCCCCCGAGCCGGCCTCCGTATGTCGTGTACACCGGGACGCCGAGCGCCGCGGCCTCGCGGTTCATCGTCCCACCGGCGGAGACGACCACGTCGGAGAGCGCGATCAGGCTCTGCGCGTCGACGGCGCTCTCGGGAACGATCACCGACGGCAGCGAGAGGTTACGGACGTAGGCGCGCTGCTCCTCGGTGCGAGGGAGAACCACCGCCCGCACGTCTTCGAGGCTGCCCAGGTAGTGCAGCGTCTGCGGGAAGAGCGGGTTCGAGTGCCGGTGGTAGAGCGAGACGTCCGGCGGCGGCCTGAGCACGACGAGAACCCGCCCCCCGTCGATCCCCAGGCGATCGAGCGCCCCGGAGTCGGGCTCGAAGTCCGAGAGGTAGTACTCCTCCTTGAGGCCCGGGTACCGGAGGAGCTTCGGCGGGCGGACGCCGAAGCGGGCGAGCCGCTCCTCGGGGATCGAGTCCGGGAACACAACCTTCGTCGCCGCTCGCAGCCCGAGTTGATGCTGGAGGGTGGCGAACTCGTAGTCGTGCGTCGTTGCGCTCGGGATGCCGAGCCGCCGCGCGCTCAGCGTCAGCTCGTGCGATCCGTGCGCCAGCGCGAGGTCGAACTCGCGCGGCCTTGCCCAGCGGCGCAGGGCTCTGAGGCGCGAGGCAAGCGAGCGCGCCTTCCCGGCGCGGGAGCGCCCGCCGTGACGGCCGACGACTGTTGCTTCCAAACCGTGCAGTTCGAGAAGCTCCAGCGTCTGCGCGTAGTCGCGGGCGGTGATCTCGACGTCGTCACCGCGTTCGCGCAGCAGCCGGATCAGCGGCCGGAACACGAGCACGTGCGCCGACGCGGTCATGTCGACCCAGACCCTCATGCCGTCATCAGGCGGCGACGCCTACCAGGAGGCGCTCGACCGCCTCGGCCGCGCGCGCGCCCGCTCGTCCGTCCCACAGCGGCGGGATCTCCCCTCGCTTCGGCTCGGCGAGGAGCGCCGGGAGGTCCCGAAGCCGCTCCGGCCGAAGCCCGAGCAGCGTGTTGGTGCCGATCTCGATCGTGACCGGGCGCTCGGTGTTGTCGCGCAGCGTGAAGCAGGGGATGCCGAGGGCCGTCGTCTCCTCCTGAATGCCGCCTGAGTCCGTCACCACGCCCGCCGCCTTCGTCTCCAGCGAGAGGAACCGGCGGTACGGCAGGGGCTCGATCAAGTGAACGCGTGTCGCGCTGTCGAGATTACGGCGAGTGCGCGGATGCACCGGGAAGATCACCGGCAGCGTCTCTGCGACGTCGTCCAGGGCTGCGATCGTCGGGGCGAGTAGCTCGGGGACGTCGACGAGGCTGGGGCGATGGAGCGTGACGAGCACGTAGCCTCCCGGCTCGAGCCCGTACTCGCGCCAGGCCTCGAGCGCGAGCGCCGCGTCCTCGTTCGCGCGGAGCGTGTCGATCATCGTGTTGCCGACGAACGAGATCCGGTCGACGTCGACGGCTTCACGGGCCAGGTTCCGGTCGGCCTCCTCACTGTGGGTCAGGAGCAACGAGGACAGGTGATCCGTGATGACACGGTTGCGCTCTTCCGGCATCGACCAGTCACCGCTCCGCAAGCCGGACTCCACGTGACAGATCCGCACGCCGCGCTTCGCGCCCGCGACCGCGCCCGCGAGGGTGGAGTTCACGTCGCCGGCGACGATCACGAGGTCCGGCTCGAGCTCGGCGAACACGCGCTCCAGCTCTCCGAACGCATCCTCCGGCGTTCGCGCGTCGAGCTGGAAGTGAGGACGGGGCAGGGGGAGCTCGGCGAAGAAGACGTCCTTCATCAGCGCGTCGAAGTGCTGGCCGGTGTGGATCAGGCGCTGCTCGACCCGACCGCGACGCTCGAGCTCCGCATAGATGGGCGCGACCTTCATGTAGTTCGGGCGTGCGCCGACGACGTGCGCGATCAGGGGTCGGCTCATCCGGTGCAGTGTGCCTCAGCGCTCGACGAGCAGCGCCGGCTGCGACGGTTCCTGTGGTGCCCGCTCGACATGGCGCTCGTGCCAGAGCGTGAAGGCGAGGAGACCCCACAGCTGCCGGCTCCGGTCCTCGCGTCCCGCAACGTGATCGTCGAGCAGGCGCGCGACGGTGCCGGGACGGAAGAAGCCCTGTCGCGCGAGCACCGACGGAGCCAGGGTGTCGCGGGCGAATGGTTCGAGCTCGCCTCGGAGCCATGCCGCCGCCGGGATCGAGAAGCCGCGCTTCTTCCCGTGCACGATCTCACGGGGTAGAAGTGGCTCGGCCGCCTTGCGCAGAAGCACCTTCTTCGAGAGCCCGCGCACCTTGTGGCGTGTCGGCAGCGCGAGGGCGAGGTTGGTCACGACCGTGTCGAGATAGGGGACGCGTGCCTCCAGCGAATGGGCCATCGAGGCACGGTCGGTCTTCACGAGGAGGTCGTCGACGAGATAGACGCCGAGGTCGACGTCCTGGAGGCGCGCGAGCTCGTCGGCCCCCTCGGTCTCGGCATAGCGCGCGCGCAGGAGGTCGACCGGGTCGAAGCTCGAGGGCCGGCCCGTCAGCTCCGCGCGCGCATCCTCGGAGAAGATCTCCTTCCAGCCGTGGTGGCGCTCGAGCGGGGGCAGGTGCGCTGCCCGGACGAACCGCTTGGCCCTGTAGTCGAAGCTCGCCCTGGCGCTCGACGACGGGAGGCGTTCGACAACGGGCCGGATGAGTCGCGCGAGCCCGCTGGCACGCGCGGCCAGCAGGTCGGCTGCGTACGTGTAGTAGCCGCCGAAGAG
>DATDDZ010000270.1:0-4449 GCA_036523555.1 Gaiellaceae bacterium | reverse complement strand
GATGAAGGCCGCAGGCGCGTTCTCGAGCCCCTCGGTGACATCCTCGCGGTAGCGGATGCTGCCGTCGGCGACCCAGCGCGCGAGCCGCTCGCCGGCCGCCGCGAACCGATGCGGATAGTCGGTGACGAGGAAGCCCTCCATGCGAGCCCGGAAGACGATCAGAGCGCCGGGGTGGAACGTGGGCTCCGGCCGCTCGAGGTTGTACTGCGAGACCTGGCCGCAGACGACGATCCGCGCACCGATCGCAAGCCGGCGGTGCACGCCCTGGGACACCTCGCCGCCGACGTTGTCGAAGTACACGTCGACGGACACGCCGCGCAGCGCCTCGGCGACGTCCTGCGCCTTGTAGTCGATCGCGACGTCGTAGCCGTACAGCTCGCGGAGCTCACGGGCCTTGTCGGGGCCGCCGGCGATCCCGATCGCGCGACAGCCGGCGATCTTCGCGAGCTGGCCGGCGATCTGGCCAACAGCGCCGTGGGCCGCGGAGACGACGACCGTGTCGCCGGGCTGGGGCTGTCCGATGTCGAAGAGGCCGATGTAGGCGGTGAGCCCGGTCGTCCCGACGACGTGCAGCGCCAGGGTCGGCGGGTCGAGCACGGGCGGGACGAGCCGCAGCGCTCCTCCGCGCGTGACCGCATGCTCCTGCCAGCCGAGCTGGCCGACGACGAGGTCACCGGGCTCGTAGCGCGGGTCGCGGCTCTCGACGACCTCGCCGAGCGTCTGCGACGTGATCACGTCGCCGAGCTCGAGCGACTTCGCGTACGAGCGCGTCTCGCTCATGCGCCCGCGCTGATACGGATCGAGGGAGAGCCACAGTGAGCGGACATGCACCTCTCCGGCACCCGGCTCGACGATTCCGACCTCGTCGAGGGTGAAGTCGGAGTCCTTGGGGAATCCCACCGGGCGCGCAGCAAGCGTGATGCGGCGGTTCACCGCGTTAGCATCGCAGGCCGTGCGCCTCCTCGCGCCCTCAGGCGGGGAATTGTTGCCGAGTGGCGGGAACTGGCCGACGTGCAGCAGTTTCACGCCTTCCACGCACCTCGAGGGTGCTTCCCTCCGTGAGCGCGTTTCAGGACGCTTGACCTTCTCGGTTTGAGGCCCGGCGGCCCCTAACGTACGTCTAGCCGCGCAGCTCCTAGCCCTGAACGACCAAAGAGCGGGACCGAGCTAGACCATCCGGTAGTCACTCTGAACGGAGTCGGAGAAGCGGCCGCATCGCTCCTGACGAACCGGTCGAGCGAGTCCTGCCACCTACTTCCCGGCGCTCTGACTGACGAAGTCGGCGACGGTCTGAATCTGGGACGCGCTGAGCGCGCCCTTGAACGAGATCATGACGCCAGAGCCCTCGGTTACTGCAGAGACGACATCGGCCTTCAGTGGCTTCGGCTCGTCGAGGTTCGGGCCGACCGTGCCGCTTGCGTGCGCCGCTTTCAGAGTGTGGCAGGTGGCACAGCCGGCCTCGGTGAAGATGCCCTGGCCGTCGGTCGCGCTCACCAGCCCCGGCACGCCCGCCGCACGAAGCGACACGAGCGCGTGCTGGAAGTCCTCGGTTCCCTGGTACCAACTGTCCAGGAACTGACTCTGCGAGAAGACCCGGCTCGTCTTTCCTGCGATGGGCTCGAGGGCACGGCCGGCGCTCACTAGCCCGCGTGTCGCTACCAGAAACGAGGCTCTGGCCTTCACGAGTCCTTCACGGCAGGGCCGGTGGCCTCGCGCTGCCTGGTTCGCCTGCTTAGCTTCCGTCACGAGCACCGGTGCCGCTGAACTCAGCGCAGGGACATTCCCATGGCCGGCATCAACTTTCAAAACCGCCCTTTCGAGCGCTGCAAGCCGCGCTGGTAAGGCTTCGGCAAACCCGGAATCCGAACAGGAGTTGCCTACCGAAGCCTTCTTCCCACCGGTGGTGCCCCCGCAGCCCGTGCATGCGGTGAGTCCCACGATCAGCCAAGGCACGACCCATCTCCGCATTCCAGTTTGTGAGCATAAGCGCATGGGCTGACTCCTGGGTCGTCTCGGCCCGGGCGCCTTGTTCACGCATCTCCGTGTGACCGGGCGCGGCCAGCAGGCCCCGGCCAGCGGCCGCTCTTCGATGAGATCGCCTCCCCCCGAAGCTCTCGTCAGCACCCTCGCCGCGTACGCGAAGGCGCATCTCGGGCTGGCGTGAGCGGGGCGCCGACGATGTTCCCGCGGATGTTTAGGCACGGATCGGACACCGCCAAGACCCCGACCCACTGTGAGGCGAGGTAGGAAAACCTCGCATTAGCGGGGCTTTCACCGGCCGGGAACCTGGAAGCTGACGGGTTAGGATCACAGTCCGTGCGCCTCGGTTTCTACATGGGCTATGCACCGCCAGGCACGAGCCCTCTCGAGCTGATCGAGCTAGCCCAAGAGGCGGAGCGGCTCGGCTACGACTCTGCCTGGGCCGCCGAGGCCTGGGGGAGCGACGCGGTGACCGTCCTTTCCTGGCTCGCGGCGACGACGTCCCGGCTCAAGATCGGCTCCGCGATCCTGCAGATGCCCGGGCGAACCCCCGCAAACACGGTCATGACGGCGGCGACGCTCGACCTCATGTCCGGTGGCCGCTTCCTGCTCGGGCTCGGCACGTCGGGCCCGCAGGTGGTGGAGGGCTGGCATGGCCGGCCCTGGGGGAAGCCGCTGACACGCACGCGCGAGTACGTCGAGCTCGTGCGCATGGGCCTGCGTCGCGACACGCTCGAGCTGCACGGCGACGAGTACGAGGTTCCGTACGGCGGCCCCGACGCCACGGGCCTCGGCAAGCCGCTGAAGCTGATGATGCGGCCACTGCGGGCGGAGATACCGATCTACCTCGCCGCGCTCAGCCCCAAGAACGTCCGGCTTGCGTTCGAGATCGCCGACGGCTGGCTGCCGATCTACTTCTCCCCCGAGCGGGCGCGCAGCGCGTTCGGCTACGAGCTTCGCGACGGCTTCGACATCGCTCCGTCGGTCCAGGTGATCGTCACCGACGACGTCGACGCAGGACGGGACGTGATCCGGCCCGTGCTCGCGCTCTACGTCGGCGGAATGGGCGCGAAGGGCGCGAACTTCTACAACGCGCTCGTGCGCCGCTACGGCTACGAGGCGGAGGCCGAGCGGATCCAGGAGCTCTATCTGGACGGAAAGCAGCGCGAGGCGATCGCGGCCGTGCCGGACAAGCTCGTGGACGACGTTGCGCTCGTCGGGCCCAAGGAGCGGATCGCGGACCGGCTCGAGGCGTGGCGGGAGTCGGGCGCGACGACGCTGCTGGTCACGACGCGCGACGTCGCGGCCCTGCGCACCATGGCCGAGCTCGTCCTCTAATCAGCCAGGTCCGACTTTGTGGCTCTGAGCCACTTGGCGATGCGCGCGCCTACCTCTTCGCCGGCGTCCTCCTGCAGGAAATGCCCTGCGCCCTCGACGGGCGGCAGCAGCTCCGCGCCGGGAATCAGCTCGGCGAAGCGCTCCGCCACGCGCGGCGAGAAGATCGGGTCCGAGTCGCTGAAGAAGACGAGCGCCGGCCGTTTCCACGACCGCAGGCCCTCCCGCACGGAGAGCATCGCCGGGCCCGAGGGGTGCGACGGCTCCGTCGGCACGAGCTCCGGGAACATCACCATGCCGCTCTTCGCGTCGGGCACGGGGAATGGCGCGTCGTAGGCCGCGACGACGTCGTCCGCGAGCTCGGTGACACACGTGATGCGCACGAGCTGGCCGGCGCGCATCTCCGTATCGAGCCGGCGCACGAACTCTCGGAACTGCAGCCATTGCTCCGACGGCGGCCGCCCGGCGAAGACGCCGGTGTTCATGACGACGATGCGCTCGACGCGGTCAGGGCGCGACACTGCGAGCCGCAGGCCGATCGGGCCGCCCCAGTCCTGCACCACGACCGTGACACTGCGAAGGTCGAGCTCGTCGACGAGCCGCTCGATCGACCGATAGTGCGCGTCGTACGTGTACCAGTCACGCTCGATCGGCTTGTCGGAGCGCCCGAAGCCGAAATAGTCGGGCGCGATCGCGCGGGCGACCTCGGCGACCGGCGGGATCACCTTGCGGTAGAGGTACGACCACGTCGGCTCGCCGTGGAGGAGCAGCACGGGGTCGCCCTCGCCCTCGTCGACGAAGTGCATCCGCAGTCCGTCCTGCTCGACGTAGTGCGGCCCGAACGGATATCCGGGCAGCGAGTCGAAGCTCTCGTCGGGCGTGCGGTAGGCGCTCACGTGAGGAAGTCGAGCACGAGGCGGTTAAGGGCGTCGGGGTTCTCGAGCATGAGGTTGTGGCCGCGGCCTGGCAGCTCGACGAGCTTCGCACCGGGGAGGCGTGCGGCGAGCATCCGTCCGTTCTCGACCGGGATGATGAGGTCCTCGACGCCGTGGACGACGAGGGCCGGGACGTCGATGCCCTCGACGCCCGCTCCGTTGGCGTAGTAGCCGTAACACGCCTCCGCATGGGCTTCGA
>DATDDZ010000269.1:0-1912 GCA_036523555.1 Gaiellaceae bacterium | reverse complement strand
CGTCATCGGCGCGCGGCCGGCCGAGGAACGGCTCGCCGCCTAGCTCGGCGTGGCCGACTCCGCGCGGTGACGGTACGCGAACGGATGCCGGTAAACCTCGACAGCCTCGTCCTTGCCGACCGGAATCGCGACCTCCTCGTTGGTGAGGTCGTCGTGGGCGAAAACGACGAGGGACTGCTCACGCCGGTTCCAGATCAGCGCGACCTCGATCCCCCCCGTTCGCCGCGTGGCAAGGTCGACGAGATTCCGCATGTCCACACGATTGCGCGGCTCGCGCGGGCCGGCACTGGACAAGGGGCCAGCCGCATCTAGACCCAGGTCGAGACGCGATCCGGGCCGAGCGGCGGATGATTCGACCATGCCGCTGCACGTCCGAATCACGGAGCCGGAGCTGCTCCCGAAACTGGTCGCCTCGTTTCTGCGCGCCGAGTGCGTTGCACAGGCGGTCGAGCGCGACCGCCTCGTTGTGATCCATCCGAGTGCGGACGATTCCCGCCAGGCGCACGAGGAGGTCGCCTTCTTCGTGCGCGCCTGGCAGCTCGACCATCCCGGCGTCGGCGTCGAGCTAACGGAGTGAGTCAGCCGGAGGCGGCCTCGAGCAGCGGAGCCTCGAGCAGCCCCCTCCGATAGGCGACGTGGAGGGCCTCCGTCCGCGTCGAGACGCCGAGCTTGCGGTAGATGTTCGTCAGGTGGAACTTGACGGTCTGCTCGGCCAGCCAGTGCCGCTTGGCGATCTGCTTGTTCGAGAGCCCCTCGCCGAGCGCGCGCAGGATCGAGACCTCGCGATCGCTGAGGCGGGCGTCCTTCGCCGTCTCGCTCTCGGCCTCGACCGGGTCACCGAACGTCTGATGCATCACGGTGCCGCTCAGGGCCTGCCGCAGGACCGACGGCAGGTCGCGCGGGTCGACGTGCTTCCGCACGAATGCGACCGCACCGCGGTTGAAGGCCGACCGGATCACGTCGGGCGCGTCCACGCCCGAGAGCACGATCGTCTTGACGCCGGGGTGGCGCTGCCGGAGCAGCTCCAGGCACGCCAGCCCGTCCATGCCGGGCATGCGCAGGTCGAGCAGAACCAGGTCGGGTTGTGTCCGCGCGACGAGCGGGAGCACCTGCTGGCCCCGTGTCGTCACGGCCACGATCTCGAATTCGTCCTGTGCCTGAGCGAGGGAGACGCGCACTCCCTCGAGCATGAGCTCGTGGTCGTCCGCCACGAGCACCTTCAGCCGCCGCATCGCTGTCTCCCCCTCGTAGTGCCGCAGTGCACTACCTCGAATAGTGCGCAGACAGAAGGACAGTCTTCATCCCTCGAACGAGTCATTCGCAACCGAACCACACCAACGGCTAGGCGACATTCGAGTTTGTCCTCCCAGGCGCGATAAAGTCACTCTCGGAGATGCTCTTGGTGCTTCTCGATGCGGCTGTGGGGATTCTCCTCCTCACGACGATCGGCCTCGCCGCCGCGAGCCGTCGCCGCGTGAGGTCGCAGCGTCTGCGCACTCTGGGCTTTGCGCTCGTCGCGGTCCCGCTGCCGCTGGCGGTCGCCCTGCACCTGACTCTCCGGTTGCCCGGGACTGCCGACCAGGCGGCGTTCCTGGCCGGTGTCGCGGCGTTCGCGCTCGGCGCAGCACTCGTTCTCCGGGCGGACGAGGGCGACGACTGGGGCGAGGAACGCGAAGACGACTCACCACCCTGGTGGCCCGCGTTCGAGAGAGAGTTCCGTGTCTACGCGCGGACGTCGCCTCCTCGACGGGGCAAGGTTCCGACCTAGCACCCCCGAAGGCAGACGAACGGCTGGACCGTTCGGCACGTTCGTCCAGCCATGGGGTCTCCGAGCCTGCACATAGTCGAGTGATGGCGTCGCTCAGCGAAGCTCCACGGCGCCCAGCGTCTCGGTTCTGGCGCGAGTGGCTCT
>DATDDZ010000268.1:0-1688 GCA_036523555.1 Gaiellaceae bacterium | reverse complement strand
GGACGCGGTCGACGAGATCTCCGCGGCGGGCACGGACGTGAACGGCAGCGACTACACGAAGCCGCCGGTGAAGGTCACCCCGAAGGGCCAGTAACGCAACGAGATCGGGGCCTCCCGTTTGCGGAGGCCCCGGTTTCCTCTAGATTCGCTGCGAGCGAGACGAGGAGGCCCGGATGTCAGTTCTGATCAAGGGCGGCCGGATCATCACCGCCGCCGACGACTACGTCGCCGACATCTACGTCGAGGACGAGACGGTGACGCTGATCGGCGAGTCACTCGACCAGAGCGCCGACAAGGTGATCGACGCGAGCGGCAAGTACGTCCTGCCGGGCCTCGTCGACCCGCACACGCACCTCGACATGCCCTTCGGCGGGACGGTCACGATCGACGACGTCGAGTCGGGCCAGACCGCCGCGGCCTTCGGCGGGACGACCACGCACGTCGACTTCATCATCCAGCCGCACGGCTCGACCTTCGCCGCCGCGATCGCCGACTGGCGCTCGAAGGCCGATGGCAAACAGGTGATCGACATGGGCTACCACATGGCGGTCACCGACCTGGAGGAGGGCGGCACGCTCGAGGAGCTGGCCACCCTGCCCGACGAGGGGATCACCTCGTACAAGCTCTTCATGGCCTACAAGGGCGCGCTGATGGTCGACGACGAGACGCTCTTCCGGACCATGGAGACCGCCTCGCGGACCGGCGCGCTCGTGATGGTGCACGCCGAGAACGGGGACGTAATCGACGTGCTCGTCCGCCAGGCCCTGGAGGCCGGCAATACCGAGCCGCTCTACCACGCGCTGACCCGGCCGCCCGAGGCCGAGGGCGAGGCGACGAACCGCGCGATCCAGCTTGCGCACCTCGCCGGCGCTCCGCTCTACGTCGTCCACGTCACCTGTCGCGAGGCGGTCGAGCCGATCGCGCGCGCCCGTGAGGCGGGTTGGGACGTGTGGGGCGAGACCTGCACGCAGTACTTCTTCAACTCGCTCGACGACATTGCCAAGCCCGGCTTCGAGGGCGCGAAGTACGTCTACTCGCCGCCCGTGCGCGACAAGTCGAACTGGGACGTGCTCTGGAACGCCGTGCGGACCGACGCGCTCTCGGCGATCTCGACCGACCACTGCGCGTTCCTCTGGGACGGCCAGAAGACGCTCGGCAAGGACGACTTCTCGAAGATCCCGAACGGCGGTCCCGGGCTCGAGAACCGGCTGCACATGATCCACGAGTTCGGCGCCCGCGCCGGCCGGATCTCGCTCAACCGGATGGTCGAGCTGCTGGCGACCTCGCCCGCGAAGCTGTTCGGGCTCTACCCGAAGAAGGGCACGGTCGCTGTTGGGTCCGACGCGGATCTCGTGATCTTCGACCCGGAGCGCAAGCACACGATCACGGTCGCCACCCAGCATTCGAAGACGGACTACAACCTCTACGAGGGCACAGAGGTCACCGGCACACCGGAGATCGTGCTGCTGCGCGGGAACGTGCTCGTCGAGGGCGACGAGCTGGTCGCCTCACCGGGCATCGGGCGCTACGTGCCGCGTGCGCGGTTCGGACAGGAGTTGCGCGCGAAGACCCCGGTCGCGTGAAGCACTTGCTGCTCGGGACCGCGATCGTCGGCGCGCTTGTCGTCGCCGCCCCGGCCGCCGCGAAGACGACCTACTGCAGCCCGACGGGCGACTACTGCACGTCGG
>DATDDZ010000267.1:0-9880 GCA_036523555.1 Gaiellaceae bacterium | reverse complement strand
TGGGCTCCTGCGTCTTGAGCCGCCGCGCCTTCGACCGGATCTCCATCATCGTGATCGACCCCGTGTCGTCCACATAGATCGGCGCCTTCATCAACCTGTCGCCGGCCGCGACGAGGCGCGGCCAGTCGTCCTGCGCGAGCTTCCCGGTGCGCAGCCGCTGCGACTCGACCTTGGCCTCGCTGCAGAGCAGGCGCTGAGTCACCTCGGACTTGGACATCTCGAGCGTGAACAACGCCACCGGCGTGTTCGCGCGCAGCGCGAGATTCGCCGCGATGCAGAGACCGAGGGCCGACTTCCCCATGCTCGGCCGAGCCGCGACGATGACGAGGTTCCCGGGCTGGAAGCCGGACGTGAGCCGGTCGAGCTCGCGAAAGCCGGACGGCACCCCGGTGACGTCGGCGCCGGCCTCGTAGAGCGCCGTGATTCGCTCGAAGCTCTCCTTGAGCAGATCCTCTATGTGGCTGAACTCCGTCGTGACGCGGCTCTGCGAGAGGTCGAAGACGATCTGCTCGGCGCGGTCGACGAGGAGCTGCGTCTCGCCGGGACGCTCCCAGCCGAGCTGGGCGATCTGCTGGCCGGCCCCGATCAGCCCTCGAAGCGTCGCCATCTCGCGGACGATGCGGGCGTAGTGACCGGCGTTGCCTGCAGCTGGAACGAGCGCGGCAAGCTCGTGGAGGCGGACGCGGCCGCCCACATCCTCGAGCTCGCCACGCTCCTCCAGCTCGTCGACGAGCGTGATCGCGTCCACCGGTTCGCCCTTCGCGTACAACGCGAGCCCCGCGCGATAGATCTTGGCGTGGCTCTCGCGGTAGAAGTCCGATGCGTCCAGGACTTCGCTCACCGCCCCGATAGCGCCCGGGGAGAGCAGCTTCGCCCCGAGAACCGACTCCTCGGCCTCGAGGTTCTGTGGCGGCGCGATCGGGGCGGCTTCGGCGAGAGCGACTGGTGGCACGTCGCGTGAGCTAAGCACTGCCGGAGCAGCGACGCCAGATCTTGACGACTCGGTTTTCGACATGTCGAAAGTGCTCATTTGCAGGTGGAGCAGAACGTATGTTCCCAGAGTGACCGGACGGAGCTGTGGACAGATCGACCGCACGGTGCGGAAACTTCGGCGTCAAATTCACAGGGGGTGGACAGAGCTGTGAATCGTTGTCCCCACGCTTTCCACAGTGGGCGCGCGGACCCCCTTGAATGGCGAAGACCCGGGTGTGCACAACGTGGTGCAAAAGGAGCGACCGAAGGCTCTAGCATCCGGGATGTGGCCAGGTTCGTCGTCGACGCGGGCGCCGTCCTCGCGCTCGTGAGCGCGGGAACCGAGGTGTCGGAGGAGCACAAGCTCCTCGCACCGACGCTGCTCCGTTCTCAGACGCTGTCGATGTTGCACGAGCAAGTGCAGCGAGACGAGATCCCGGCCGACGTCGCGCGTGAGCACCTCACCCGCATCCGTGGGCTGCCGGTCAGGCTCCTCGGCGACGCCGTGCTTCGACGCCGAGCCTGGGAGCTTGCCGATCGACTCGGTTGGGCCCAGACCTACGACGCGGAGTACGTCGCGCTCGCGCAGCTGCAGAAGTGCACGCTCCTCACCCTCGACAAGAAGCTTGCGCGGAGCGTCGGCGGGATCGTCCCCACGGCGACGCTCGCGGCGCTGCGCTAGCTCTCTTCGGCCCCCGCGTCGACGGCGCGGTCGAACTCGTCGTCCGCGAGCTCTCCGGCCACGTCCTCCGATGACGCCTCGACCTCGGTGCCCGAGCTGAGCTCCGGGTCGCGCGCCGCGGCAGCCGCGTCGAGCTCGTCGAGGTCGAGGTCCTGCTCCGGAGCCTCGGCAGTCGCCTTCTCCTCGGCTGCCCGCTCGGCGGCCTCCATCGCCTCGAGCTCCTCCTCGGGCGGAAGCTCCCCGCCCTCCGGGACGACGAGCGTCTTCACCTCTGCCGTCACGTCCTGGAAGACCTCGATCGGCACCTGGTAGCGCCCGATTCGCTTGATCGTCTCGATGTCGATCTTGCGGCGGTCGACGCGCACCTTGTGGCTCGACCAGAGCGCGTCCGCGATGTCCGTGGGCGTGACCGAGCCGAACAGGGAGCCGGTCGGCCCCGCCTTGACGTCGAAGCGGAGCTCCACTTTCCCGAGCTGCTCGGCTACCGCCTGGGCCTCGTCGAAGGTCTTCGCCTCGTGTCGGGCACGGCGCTCGTCGACCTTCTGCAGCTCCGCCACCTTCGCCGCCGTCGCCGTCTCGGCGAGCCCGCGGGGCAGCAGGAAGTTCCGGGCGTAGCCGCGCGCGACGCTGACGACCTCGCCCCGAAGCCCGACCTTGTCCACGTCCTGGCGGAGGATGACGTCCACGGCTTACCTGTCCGCCACGTACGGCAGCAGCGCCATCTCACGCGCGCGCTTGACGGCGACCGCGACCTGCCGCTGGTGCTTGCGGCACGCGCCCGTGATGCGGCGCGACCGGATCTTGCCCCGCTCAGAGACGTAGCGACGCAGCTGGTTGACGTTCTTGTAGTCGATCTCGTCGACCTTGTCCTTGCAAAAGAAGCAGGACTTGCGCCGGATGGGGCCGGTGGCGGCGCCGGGCCGCTTCCGCCCGGGCTGCCGGTCCCGGTCTCTCTCTCCTCCGCGCGGTGGCATCAGAACGGAATGTCGTCGTCGGCGGTGCTGGTGAAGTCCTCGTTGCCGGCGGCCGCCGCGGCTGCGGGGACGTACTGCCGCTCGCCGTCGCCGCCGTCACCCTTGCTGCCGAGGAACTGCACCGAGTCGGCGATGATCTCGACCGCCTGGCGCTTCGTCCCGTCCTGGGCCTCCCACTCACGCCAGTCGAGGCGGCCGTCCACGCCGACGGGGCGGCCCTTGGAGAGGTACTGGGCGCAACTCTCGCCCTGGTTTCCCCAGACCGTCACGTCGAAGTAGTTGGGCTTGTCGCCCCAGTTCCCCTGGGCGTCCTTCTGCCGGGTGTTGACGGCGAGCCTCAGCTTGCAGACGGCCGTGCCGCTCGGGGTATGCCGCAGCTCGGGGTCCTTCGTCAGGTTCCCGACGAGCACGACGCGATTGATGTTTGCCATGGCTCTCTACTCCTCGTCTTGCGAACTGGTGTTCGCCTCAGCATAGTCGGGCTCAGGGACGGACTGGGCGACCGGCTCGGGCTCTGGCGGAGGCGGGCCGGGGACGCTGCCCTCGATCCGGCGCACCGCGAGATGGCGCATCACGCCGTCCGTGATCCGGAGGATGCGCGACAGCTCGCTGAGCGTCTCCGCGTCTGCGTCGAAGTTCAGCAGGTGGTACGAGCCCTCTCCCTTGTGGCCGATCTCGTAGGCGAGGCGCCGTCGTCCCCAGACGTTGTGCCCGACCCACTTGCCGTTCGCGCCCTCGACGAGCTCGCGGGCGCGCTTGATGATCTCGTCCTGCCGCCCCTCGGGCAGCTCCGGATCGAGCATGAGCAGAATCTCGTATGCGACCACTGTTTCCCGAGACCTCCCTTCCTCTGGTCTGAATCGGCCTCGCCGGCCGGCGCCGTTCGGGAAGGGACGGCGCGATGGCGAGGCAGGAAGCGGCGGCCAGTGTAGCATCGCCGCGGTGAGACGCCTGCTGGGGTTTCTGCGCCGACGGCGCGAGCCGCCCGCGGGAGAGGATCCGCGCGCGGACGAGTTGCGGCGCAAGCTCGCCGAGTCTCGGGACATCGTCGAAGAGCGTGACGAGTTCGAGGCGTCCGAAGTGACCGTGGATCGTGCCGAGCCCGCGCCGGAGGACCCCGAGTCCCGACGTCGCGCGATCCACGAGGCCGGCCGCTCGGCTGTGGAGCGAATGAAGAGGGACGCTTGAAGATCGTCTCTGTTCCGAATTAGGTTGGAGGACGATGGTCTGCCCGGACTGCGGTCACGAGAACCGAGAGGGCCGCAAGTTCTGCGCGAACTGCGGACGTGCGCTCGCGCTGCTCTGTCCGGCGTGCGGTGCGGCGAACGAGCCGGGAGAGCGCTTCTGCGGGGAATGCGGCACCGAGCTTGGGTCAGCTACCCAGTCCCCGGCGGCTGCGCCGCCCGCACCGGCCCGCGGCGCGCCGACGGCGGAGCGCCGGCTCGTCTCGGTGCTGTTCGCGGACCTGGTCGGCTTCACCGCGCTGTCGGAGTCGCGTGACGCAGAAGAGGTGCGGGAGCTTCTTTCCCGTTACTTCGACACGTGCAAGCGGCTGATCGCCCTCTACGGCGGGACCGTGGAGAAGTTCATCGGCGACGCCGTGATGGCGGTGTGGGGGACGCCGGTGGCGACGGAGGACGACCCCGAGCGTGCTGTGCGGGCCGGGTTGGACCTGGTGGCCGCCGTCTCGGCGCTCGGAGACGAGCTCAACGTGGCCGGGCTGAGGGCGCGTGCCGGCGTGCTCACGGGTGAGGCCGCTGTCACTCTCGGCGCGGAAGGCGAGGGAATGGTCGCCGGCGACCTGGTCAACACCGCCTCGCGGATCCAGTCCGTCGCGGAGCCGGGCTCGGTGTTGGTGGGCGAGGCGACACGGCGGGCGACCGATCAGGCGATCGCGTACGAGACCGCAGGCGAGCACGAGCTGAAGGGAAAGGAAGGCTCGACGCCGGTCTGGCGGGCGCTCCGGGTCGTGTCGGGGAGGGGCGGCGAGCTGAAGTCGGAAGGGCTCGAAGCGCCGTTCGTCGGTCGTGACCGCGAGCTGAACCTGATCAAGGATCTCTTCCACGCCTCCGCGCAGAACGGGCGGGCGCACCTCGTCTCCGTGACCGGCATGGCGGGAATCGGCAAGTCCCGGCTGGCGTGGGAGTTCTACAAGTACTTCGACGGCATCGTCGACGTCGTGTACTGGCATCGCGGGCGCTGTCTCGCGTACGGCGAAGGCGTGGCCTACTGGGCGCTGGCGGACATGGTGCGGATGCGCTGCCGAATCGCCGAGGACGAAGGTCCGGCCTCTGCGCGGGAGAAGCTGGCCGCCACGTTGTCGGAGCATGTGCTCGATCCCGAGGAGCGTGCCTTCGTCGAGCCCCGCCTCGCGCACCTGCTCGGGCTCGAGGACGCGGCGTCGGGCGATCGACAGGATCTGTTCGCGGCCTGGCGCCTGTTCTTCGAACGTCTCGCGGACACGTATCCGACCGTTCTTGCCTTCGAGGACATGCAGTGGGCCGACGCCGGCCTGCTCGACTTCGTCGAGTACCTGCTCGAGTGGTCGCGCGACCGGCCGCTCTACGTGATCACGCTCGCTCGTCCAGAGCTCCACGAGCAGCGCCCCAACTGGGGTGCGGGCCAGCGCAACTTCACCTCCCTCTATCTGGACTCGCTCTCCGAGAGCGCAATGCGCGAGTTGCTCGCCGGGCTCGTGCCGGGCCTGCCCGACTCCCTGACCGACCAGATACTCGACCGCGCCGAGGGAGTGCCGCTCTACGCCGTCGAGACCGTGCGCATGCTGCTCGACCGCGGCCTCGTGACCGAGGACGGGCCCGTGTACAGGCCGACCGGCGAGATCGAGACGCTCGAGGTGCCCGAGACCCTGCACGCGTTGATCGCCGCCCGGCTCGACGGGTTGAGCGTCGACGAACGCCGGCTCCTGCAGGACGGCGCCGTGCTCGGCAAGACCTTCACGCAGCGCGCGCTCTCTGCCGTCTCCGGCTTTGCGGAGCAAGACCTGCAGCCGCTCCTGACGTCGCTCGTTCGCAAGGAGGTGCTCGGCGTGCAGTCCGATGCCCGCTCGCCCGAGCGCGGCCAGTACGGCTTCCTGCAGGACCTCGTCCGCCACGTCGCCTACGAGACGCTCTCCAGGCCCGAGCGAAAGGCGAGACACCTGGCGGCGGCCGAGCACCTGCAAACGGCATTCGCCGACGAGGACGAGGTCGCAGAAGTGCTCGCCTCTCACTACGTTGCTGCGTTCGAGGCGGCACCCGACGCGGGCGACGCTCCAGAGGTTCGGGCGAAGGCGGGCGACATGCTCACCCGCGCGGGCGTCCGCGCCGCCTCGCTCGGAGCGCCCGCCGAGGGGAGGCGTTACTACGAGCAGGCGGCAACGCTCGTCGACGGGTCGCGGCTGCAGGCCGAGCTCCTCGAGGCAGCCGGGAAGCTCGCCCTTCGGGCGGGGCTCAGCGAAGACGCACGGCAGCTGATCGAGAGCGCGATCGCGCTACACCAGGAAGAAGGCGACCGCCGAGGCGCCGCCAAGGCGACCGCGGCGCTCGCCGACGTCGACGTGATCGAGGGCAGGCTGGAGGCGGCCGCAGCACGGCTGGAGGACGCGGTGAGCGACCTCGAAGAAGCGGCGCCGACGGCCGAGCTTGCGACCGCGTTCGCGCAGCTCGGCCGAGCCCGAGCTCTCCTGGGCCAGCTCGAGTCGGCCGGCGAGCCCCTCGAGCGCGCGCTGACTCTCGCAGAGAGGCTTCAGCTTCCGGAGGTCTTCGTCGAGGCGCTGACGAGCAAGTCGCTGCAGCTCATTTACCACGGACGTCTCGCGGAGGCCCGGATCCTGCTCGAGGCCGCGGCGGCGAGAGCGAACGCGGAGGGACTGTATGCGGCGGCCATCCGCGCGGAAATCAATCTTGCGGTCGTGCTGGAGGCGTCGGACAGCTATGCCGAGGTGGTGGACCGCATCGGACCGATGGCGGCCCGCGCGAATCGACAGGGCGATCGCTCGAGCGCCACGGCTCTGAGAATCGGCAGCCTTGCCGCGCTGCTGCTGCTCGGTCGCTGGGACGAGGCGCTCACAGTTGCGGCGGAGGAGGAAAAGGACGCGTCGCCCGGTGATCCCGCAGTCTCGGAACTGGTGAACGTCGTGCCGATCCTGTGTGAGCGCGGGGAGACCGAGAGAGCGTCCGCGGCTTTCGCAGCGCGTGCGCTCGAGCGCGAGGTGGAGCAGCCGCAGCTGAAGGCGATTCGGGCGACGGCAGAGACCCGGCTGCTCCGGCACGAGAAGCGGTATGCCGAGGCGATCGAGCTCGGCGAGCGAACGCTCGCGCTCCTCAACGAGGTCGGCATGACGGACACGTCCCTCAAGCGCGTGCTCGTCGAGACGATCGAGGCCGCCCTCGAGTCGGGCGATCTCGCCAAGGCCGACGAGCTGCTCCGCATCCCCGAGTCCCTCGATCCAGGTGAGCTGACGCCGTTTCTCCAGGCGAACGCCGCCCGGCTGCGTGCGCGAGCCGACGCAGCTTCGGGCCTCAGCGAGCGGGTCGACGAGCGCTTCGCCGCCGCGGCAAGCCTTCTCCGCGAATTCGATCTGGTCTTCTACCTCGCGGTCACGCAGCTCGAGCACGCCGAGTGGCTCGTTACACAGGACGAGGCCGACAGGGCCGAGCCGCTGCTTGCAGACGCACGCGAGACCTTCGAGCGCCTTCGGGCGAAGCCGTGGCTCGACCGGGTCGACGCGGTTCGCCTGCGGACCGCCGCGGCTCCGGCCTGACCTCAGCGGCGAACTACGCTCAGCACTTCGGCCAGCAGCACGCTCGCGGCCGCGACGAGCACGGTGGTGCCGCCAGGAGGGAGATCCGCGTAGTAGGCGACCGTGATCCCCGTGAGCACGGAGGCGAGCCCGAGGCCGATGCCGAGGAACATCGTCGAGCGCATGCTCCAGGCGACGCGTGACGCTGCGATCACGGGAAGCACCATCAGCGCGGCGATGAGGAGGATCCCGACCACGCGCATCGCGAGCGCGATCGTCACCGCGGCGAGCGCAGCCGTCAGCGCGTTGAGCGTGCTCACCGGCAGCCTCGCGACGCGCGCTCCCTCCTCGTCGACGACGACCGCGACCAGCGGACGGTAGAGCAGCGCGATCACGGCGAGCGCGCCGGCGCCGAGGCCGGCGATCAGCGCCAGGTCACCGCGCGTCACAGTCAGGATCGAGCCGAACAGGAACTGGAACAGGTTCACGTTGAGCGCGCCCGCGGCCGAGACGAGCACGACGCCACCCGCGATCCCCGTGTAGAAGACGAGCGCCAGCGCCTGGTCGCCCGCCGTCGTCCTGCGCGCGCGGATCCATTCGATCGCGAGCGCGCCCACAACGGACACCGCGAGCGCGGTGAGCACGAGCGGCAGGTTCAGCAGGTAGCCGAGCGCCACGCCGGCGAACGCGACGTGGCCGATGCCGTCGCCGACGAGGCTGAGGCGGCGCTGCACGAGGAAGAAGCCGACGGCGGGGGCGAGGATGCCGACGACGATCCCGGCGCCGAATGCCAGCCGCATGAACTCGAGGTCAAGCATGCGCGTGCGAAGGGTCGTGCCAGAGCTCCGGCAGCTCGGCGGGGCTCCCGTCGAAGACGATCCGTCCGCGGACGAGGACGATCCGCTGCACGAACCGCTCCACTGCGCCGAACTCGTGCGACACGTAGAGCACGGTCATCCCGAGGTCGGCGCGGAGCTTCTGGAGGAGCGCGGCGATCGCCTCCTGCGCCTCGGTGTCGACGCCGGTCGTCGGCTCGTCGAGGGCGAGGAGCTCCGGCTCCGCGGCCAGCGCCTTGGCGATGAACGCGCGCTGCTGCTGGCCGCCCGAGAGCGCGGTCAGCCGCCGGTCCGCCTGGGGTGTGAGTCCGACGCGAGCGATCGCATCCCGGACGGCGACGCGATCGGCCGTCGCGAGCGGCCCGATCAGGCGTGTGCGCGGCGCCCGGCCGGCCGTGACGAGCTCGCGCACGGTCAGCGGGGCGTCGACACCCGCCTGCGCGCGCTGGGGCAGGTAGGCGAGGCGCCTCACGAGCAGCTCGACACTGCCGGAGGCGGGCTGCTCGAGGCCGAGGACGAGCCGCAGGAGCGTCGTCTTCCCGCCTCCGTTCGGCCCGGCGATCGCGAGGAACTCGCCACGCTCCACGGCGAGCGTGACTTCTCGGAGCACGGGCGGCCCCTTCTCGTAGGAGAAAGACACGGCGTCGAGGCGGAGGGCTAGCGGCATGCGAGCGCCGTTCGCAGCGCGCCGAGGTTCCCGCGCATCAGCGAGAAGTAGTCGTCCCCGCGGTCTTGCTCCGAGGGGGTCAGTCCCTCGATGGGGTCGAGCACAGCCGTGCGCGCGCCGACCTCTCGCGCGACCGTGTCGGCGAGACGCGATGAGACGAGTCGCTCGAAGAACACCGTCGTCGCCCCGGTGCTCCTCACGAGCTGCACCACGCGCGCGAGCTGCTGCGGCGAAGCCTCCGACTCAGGGTTGAGCCCCGTGATCGCGATCTGCCGCAGGCCGTAGCGGGCCGCGAGGTAGCCGAACGCAGCGTGGCTCGTGACGAGCTCGTGCCGGGCGCAGTGGCGCAGACCCGCGCGGAATTCGCGGTCGAGCGCGTTCAGCCGCCGGACGAATCCGCGCGACGAGCGGCGCAGCGTCGTCCCGATCCTCTCCGCGATACGCGCGAAGAGAACGGGGTCGAGCCACACGTGCGGATCGGCAGACATTCCCTGCTCGGTGCTCCGGCGGAGAGGCAGGCCCCCAAGGACGTCGATCGCTTTGCCGCGTGCCTGCCCTGCGGCGGTTGCGACCGCGGGCTGGAACCCGTGACCGAGGTAGAGGACGAAGCCGGCGGTCTCGACGCGGCCGACGGTGCGGGGCGTGAGCTCGAGATCGTGCGGCTCCGCTCCCGGGGGCGTGAGGTTCTCGACGTGATACCTGGGCCCGGCAATGCTCTTGGCCGCGTAGGCGAGGGGATAAAAGGCCGCGACGATCGTGTTCTTTCCTGCGGTTGCGGCGCCGCATCCCGCCGTCAGCAGCGTGGCCATGACGATAATGAGAACGATTCTCGTCATCACGCGGAGAAGATACAGTAGTGGGGCGTGGCGACAAAGACCGATCCCTGGGTGGCCGACTCACTCGAAGCGCTGTCGAGCGCCGGCTACCGCCGCGGTGGCGCGCGGAGCGCGGTCGTCGAGCTGCTCGGTCGCCAGGACTGCTGCCTCAGCGCCCAGGAGATCTTCGATC
>DATDDZ010000266.1:0-2877 GCA_036523555.1 Gaiellaceae bacterium | reverse complement strand
CACCCCGGCGTCGGTAGCCTACCGGGTCGGATGAAGGCCGGATCTCTCGCGATTGTCTTGGCGGCGCTCGTCGCGGCGCTCGCCACTGGCTGCGGCGGCAAGAGCGAGAAGGCGGTCACGAAGACGCAGTACGACCAGAGGGTCGATCAGCTCGGGCGCGACCTCTATTCCGCCGCGAACAATCTCGGGCAGTCGACCAACAGGCAGATCTTCATCGACGGCGTCGACGCGCTCGAGAAGGTCGTGAGCGACGGGGCGGACGCGCTCGACGCGATGCGACCTCCCGGTACAGCCGCGCAGGCGGCCAACGACCGCCTGATTCGTGCCTATCGAGACCTCAAGAACGAGTTCGAGAAGGTGAAGGCCGCCCGGCGGGTCAGCTACAGGCAGGCGGTCGCCGCGCTCGGCGCGCTACAGAAGTCCGAGCCCGCGAAGGAAACGATCCGGGCGGCCGAGCAGCTGCGCAAGCTCGGGTTCAAGGTTCCGGTGTTCGCGACGCTCGGCGGCACTGCCTAAAGGCTCGGTGGCGGGCGCCGGACGGGGAGCGGCGCTAGATCGGAATGTCGGGCGCGAACCGCTCTGCCAGCGCCTCGGCGACGCCGCGGCTGATCTCGGGCGATCGCTTGAGGAGGGAGTTGAAATCGCGTTCCGTGATGACGAGAACGCGGACGTTGTCCTTCGCCGTGACCGATGCGGTGCGGGGCATGTGGGTGACGAGGGCGATCTCGCCGAAGAAGTCGCCGCTGCCGAGCCGGTTGACGCTCTTGCCGCCCCTCGTGACGTCGGCCTCGCCGTCGAGCAGCACGAAGAACTCGCGGCCCCGGTCTCCTTCCGTCGCCATCACTTTTCCCGCTGGGAGGTCGAGCTCGTCGGCGAGGTGGGCCACTTCCTCGAGCCCTTTCTTCGACAGCTTCGAGAACAGGGGCACCTTCTCGATCAGCTTGACTTTGCTGTCCTTG
Source organism: Gaiellaceae bacterium (assembly GCA_036523555.1). Taxonomy (GTDB): domain Bacteria; phylum Actinomycetota; class Thermoleophilia; order Gaiellales; family Gaiellaceae; genus 3-1-20CM-4-69-9. The sequence goes on along the minus strand of DATDDZ010000266.1, from coordinate 1,918 downwards.
CCGAGTCGCACATCCACGACTCTACGAGCCGCCCACACCCCTGGCAAGATCCAACCGGGGTCAGACCCTGTCTGTTCGAGCCACCTTGGCCCGATCGGACAGGATCGACGGCTCGGGACCTTCTACGAGCCGGGCGAATTCTGCTCGGGCGACATGCCGTTGCGATCCGAAGAGACCGAGGACACCGTCGACGTCAAGCAGCCGTAGCGCCGGCTCGAGACCGATCGTCGCGCGGTAACTGCCCCACCGCCAATCGGCGGGTCGGGCACACAGTCCGGCCTCGACCGGATTGCGCGCGACATACCTCAACGCGGCGAGGAGATGCTGCTCGTTGTCGGTGAGAACGGACAAGAACCGGCTTCCGAAGAGATGTCCACGTCGGACATGGCGTCCATTGAATCGTTGGGCATAGGTGCCGTTTAGACGCTGCATCCCGAGTGAAAGATTCGGTCTTGGCGTCTCGACGATCAGGTGATAGTGGCTTCCCATCAGGCAGTAGCTCTTGCACAACCAGCCGTACTCGCCGACGACGTCGTTGAGCACTCCGAGAAAGCTCCAGCGATCTTCGATCGTGCCGAAGGCGTGGCGCTCGTCGACGGCGCGTGTCGCGATGTGGAAGATCCCGCCGGGCTCCTCGATCCGGTGCGGTCTGGTCATCCCAGCGAGCGTACGAGCGATGGCTCGCTGCTCTGGCTGTGCGCACGAACCGCCACACTCTTGGCGCATTCGCGACGTCTGATCTTGGCGCGGCCGAAGCGGCCGGGGTCTGACCCCGACCTTTAACCCCTGTCCGGAAGGGCTTGGCCGGCCGCTCCCGACCGGCCCCCGAGCCGCGCCGGACCTAACCGAGGAGGCGGCGGAGGACGAACGGGAGGATCCCGCCGTGGCGTAGGTACTCGCGCTCACGCGGAGTGTCGAGACGCAGTCGGGCGCGAAACGCCTTCCCGTCGGCGCGCACGACCACCTCCCGCGCCTCCCCGTTCTCTAGGCCCTCGACCGCAAACTCCTCACGCCCTGTCAGCCCCAGCGACTCGGCGTTTTCGCCATCCACATACTGGAGCGGGAGGATCCCCATCATCAACAGGTTCGAACGGTGGATCCGCTCGTACGACTCCGCGATCGCGGCCCTGACACCGAGGAGATTCGGGCCCTTCGCCGCCCAGTCCCGCGACGACCCCGACCCGTACTCCTTGCCCGCGAGCACGATCAACGGCGTTCCCTCCGCCAGGTAGCGCGCCGACGCGTCGTAGATCGTCATCTCCTCGCCGCTCGGCACGTGCACCGTCCACGTCCCCTCCGAGCCGGGCGCGAGCAGATTGCGCAGCCGCACGTTCGCGAACGTGCCGCGCACCATTACCTCGTGATTGCCGCGCCGCGAGCCGTAGGAGTTGAAGTCCTTCCGCTCGACGCCGTGCTCGACGAGGTACTTCCCGGCCGGAGAGTCGGGCTTGATCGCGCCCGCCGGCGAGATGTGATCCGTCGTGACCGAGTCGCCGATCCGCACCAGGCACCTCGCCCCTCCGAAGTCCTCCACTTTCCCGGGCACCCGCGGCATGCCCTCGAAATACGGCGGCAGTCGCACGTACGTCGACTCCGCCTCCCACTGGAACAAATCGCCTTCCGGCACGGGCAGCTCGCGCCATGCCGGATCGCCGGTGAAGACGTCCGCGTAGGTCTCCGAGAACATCTCACCGCGCACTGCCGTCGAGATCGTCGCCTGGATCTCCTCGGCGCTCGGCCAGAGATCGCGCAGATAGACGTCGTTGCCGTCGCCGTCTTCGCCGAGCGGCTCGTTGACGAGGTCGACGTCCATCCTCCCAGCCAGCGCATACGCGACGACGAGCGGCGGCGAAGCCAGGTAGTTCGCCTTCACCTCAGGATGGATCCGCGCCTCGAAGTTCCGGTTCCCCGACAGCAC
>DATDDZ010000265.1:0-1582 GCA_036523555.1 Gaiellaceae bacterium | reverse complement strand
CGCCTTCATGCTCGTCCCCGCGAGCGCCGTCAGCGCGGTCCTCGCGGAGCCGATCACGCGGCTCGTGTTCCAGCGCGGTGAGTTCGCGCCGTCGCAGACGCCCGTCGTGGCCGGTGCGCTGGCCGCATTCTCCGCGGGCCTCTTCTTCAACGGGACGATGCTCCTGCTCAACCGGGCGTTCTTCAGCCTCCAGTCGAACTGGGTCCCGACCTGGGTGGCTCTCGGCAACCTCGCGCTCAACGCCGCCTTCGATGCCGCCTTCTACCGGTTCGGGACCTGGGGCATCCCGCTCGCGACCTCCGTCGTCAACGTCGCGGGGACGGCTGCGCTCTTCCTGTTGCTCCGCCGCCGCCTCGGACGGCTCGAGCTCCGTGAGACCGGCGATTCGGTGCTGCGCATCGTCGTGGCCTCCGCGGCCGTCGCAGGCGCGTCGTACGGGATCTGGTACGCGATCGACCGGGCGGCCGGAAGGTCGTTCGGCGGCCAGCTCGCCTCGGTCGGAACAGCGCTGCTCGTCGGCGTCGCGGTCTACCTCACTGCTTGCCGCGCGCTGCGCGTTCGCGAGTTGGGGGCGTTGCTAGCTTTGCGAGGCCGCCTCGGGCGGCCGTCGTCATGACTCAGGACCGCATCCGGAACTTCTCGATCATCGCCCACATCGACCATGGGAAGTCGACGCTCGCCGATCGCATCCTCGAGCTGACACATGCGGTCTCGAGCCGTGACATGCGCGAGCAGGTGCTCGACTCGATGGAGCTCGAGCGCGAGCGAGGCATAACGATCAAGGCCCAGGCCGTGCGCGTCGAGTGGAAGGGGACGCAGCTCAACCTGATCGACACGCCGGGGCACGTCGACTTCACCTACGAGGTCTCCCGGTCTCTTCAGGCATGCGAGGGCGCGCTGCTCGTCGTCGACGCGGCCCAGGGGACACAGGCGCAGACGCTCGCAAATGCCTATCTGGCGATCGAGAACAACCTCGAGATCGTCCCGGTCGTGAACAAGATCGACCTGCCTCAGGCAGATCCGGCCGGGGCCGCGGGGGAGCTCGCCGATCTCGTCGGCGACACGCCGGAGCGCGTGCTGAGGATCTCGGCCAAGACCGGAGCCGGGGTCGAGGAGGTGCTGGACGCGATCGTGGAGAGGGTGCCGCCGCCGGCCGGCGATCCGGATGCCCCCGCGCGCGCCCTGATCTTCGACTCGTCCTATGACCAGTACCGCGGGGTGGTCGCGTTCGTTCGCGTCGTCGACGGGCGCTTCTCGACGCGTGAGCCGCTGAAGGCCATGGCCCTCGGGACGCGGTTCGAGGCCGAGGAGCTCGGCTTCTTCGCGCCGACGCGCCGGGAGTCGGGCTTTCTCGAGGCGGGGGAGGTCGGCTACGTCATCACGGGCCTCAAGGACGTCTCGCGCCTCCGGGTCGGCGACACGCTCACCTCCGAGCGGCGGCCTGCGTCGGCGCCGCTGCCCGGCTACAAGGACGTCAAGCCGATGGTCTTCTCGGGTCTGTTCCCGACCGATTCGGACGACTACCCGGAGCTGCGCGACGCCCTCGAGAAGCTGAAGCTGAACGATGCCGCCCTCTTCTACG
>DATDDZ010000264.1:0-10331 GCA_036523555.1 Gaiellaceae bacterium | reverse complement strand
CGTTCTCGCGCTCGCCCTGAAGCTCGGGTGGTCGTCGACGATGAGGACTGTCATGCCCATAGTCTCGTCCCCCGATCCGGAACCCCGAATACGGTTTTCCACACTCTTTTCGGGCGCCCCCTCTAGCTGTCCTGCGGGGTTTGCTCCCCTCCGAGGGATCGGGCGAGGTCCGCCCAGAGCTCCTCCACGGGCTCGAGGCCGACGCTGAGGCGCAGCAGGCCCGGCGGGACGCGGTCGCCTTCCCAGCGATGCCGCGACTCGAGGACGGAGCTCACCCCGCCGAGGCTCGTCGCGTTCCTGATCAGACGCAGTGACGTCTCGACGCGGCGCGCCTCCTCCGCCCCCGCGACATCGAAAGAGATGAGGCCGCCGAAGCCCGGGTAGCGGACGGTCTCGACGCCCGGGTGGCCGGCGAGCCGTCGCGCGATCTCCGTGGCGCTCTCCGTCTGGCGGCGGACGCGAAGCTCGAGCGTCCGAAGGCTGCGGAGCAGGAGGAAGCATGCGTCGGGGGCTGCCACGATCCCCGACCGAGTGCGGAACGTCTTCAGACGGTCGAGATCGTCGGCCCGCTTGCAGACGACGACGCCCAGCATTGCGTCGTCGTGCCCCGACAGGTACTTCGTCGCGCTGTGGAGGACGAAGTCCGCCCCTTGCTCGAGCGGGCGCAGATGGACGGGGGTCGCCGCCGTCGCGTCCACGACGACCCGTGCCGGGTGCGTCGCCGCGGACTCGAAGTCGGGCATGGTCAGGAACGGGTTCGAGGGCGCCTCGAGCCAGATCAGGTCGACCCCTTCGGGTGGCGGGCCGGTCTGGTCGAACTCCACGAGCCGCAGCCCCCAGCGCTCGAGCTCACGGAAGAGCACGCCGGTCCCGAAGTACGCCCCTTCGGCCAGGGCGATCGTGTTGCCCGATGAGAGGAGCGCAAGGACGAGGGCAGTGGTGGCGCCGGCACCCGACGAGTACAGCAACGCGTCACCGCCGTCGAGCTCGCCGAGCGCGCGCTCCGCCGCGACTCCGGTCGGATGTCCGTAGCGCTGATAGACGAACTCGCCCGGCTCGCCGTCCTCGTAGGGCCAGATCGTCGAGCGGTCGACCGACACCGGACCATACTAGGCTCCACGAGGATGGCTATCAGCGACCGCGACTCCACCCAGTCGAAGCTCGACCAGCTCCATGAGCTGCGCGACGAGGCCGCGCACTCCGGCACCGAGAAGGCCGTCGAGCGACAGCGAGGGCAGGGCAAGCTCCTGGCCCGAGAGCGGCTCGTCGAGTTGCTCGATCCCGGTTCGTTCGTCGAGCTCGACCGGTACGTTCGTCACCGCGAGTCGAACTTCGGCATGCTCGAACGGCGGCCTTACGGCGACGCGGTCGTGACGGGCTACGGCACGATCTTCGGCCGCAAGGTCTTCGTCTTCTCCCAGGACTTCACCGTCTTCGGCGGATCGTTGAGCGAGGTCTTCGCCGAGAAGATCTGCAAGGTGATGGACCACGCACTCAAGTTCGGCTGCCCGGTGATCGGCATCAACGACTCAGGCGGCGCCCGCATCCAGGAGGGGGTCGTCTCGCTTGCCGGCTACGCGGAGATCTTCTGGCGCAACGTCCAGTGCTCCGGCGTGATCCCGCAGCTCTCACTCGTGATGGGGCCTTCCGCAGGCGGTGCCGTGTACTCGCCCGCCATCACCGACTTCGTGTTCATGGTCGAGGGCACTTCGTACATGTTCATCACCGGCCCCGACGTCGTGAAGACCGTCACGGGCGAGGAGGTCACCTTCGAGGAGCTCGGAGGCGCGACGACCCACGCATCGAAGTCGGGCGTCGCGCACTTCGTGGCGCCCGACGAGAAGGCCTGCCTCGAAGACGCGCGCTACCTCCTCTCGTTCCTGCCTCAGAACAATCTCGACCCGCCCCCGTTCGTCGAGGCCTCCGATCCGCACGACCGGGAGGACGCCGAGCTCGACGCGTTGATCCCCGACCACCCGAACAAGCCCTACGACATGCATGACGTAGTTCGGCGGGTCGTCGACGACGGCGACTTCCTCGAGGTCCACGAATCGTGGGCCGAGAACGTGATCTGCGGACTTGCGCGGCTCGGCGGCCAGCCGGTCGGCATCGTCGGGAACCAGCCGCGCTCGCTCGCCGGCGTGCTCGACATCGACTCCTCGGTGAAGGCGGCGCGATTCGTTCGTTTCTGCGACGCCTTCAACATCCCCCTCGTCACCTTCGTGGACGTACCCGGTTTCTTGCCGGGGACACAGCAGGAGTGGGGCGGGATCATCCGGCACGGAGCCAAGCTGCTCTACGCGTTTGCCGAGGCGACCGTTCCGAAGCTGACGGTGATCACGCGCAAGGCGTACGGCGGCGCCTACGACGTCATGAGCTCGAAGCACATCCGGGCCGACTTCAACTTCGCGTGGCCGACGGCGGAAGTGGCCGTCATGGGGCCTGAGGGAGCGGTCAACATCATCTTTCGCTCCGAGCTCGAGGAGAGCGGTGACCCCGAGACGCGCCGGGCGGAGCTGATCGAGGAGTATCGCGAGCGGTTCGCCAACCCGTACAGCGCCGCCGAGCGCGGCTACGTCGACGAGGTGATCGAGCCTCGCCGGACGCGTCCCGTTCTGATCGATGCGCTCGAGACCGCGCTGACGAAGCAGGAGCCGCGGCCGCGCCGCAAGCACGGCAACATCCCGCTCTGACGGCTGCTCGCTAGCGGTTGGAAGCTAGGAGGCGAGCGCGGGCGTTGCGAGATCGCCCGAGAGCTCCGAGCAGGCGAGCTCCTCGGCGAGTGCGGTGACGATGCCCGGGTCGAACTGCGTGCCGGAGCAGCGTTCCAGCTCGGCCAGAGCCGCCGCAGCGGACCGCTTCGACCGGTAGACGCGGTCGGAGGTCATCGCGTCGAAGGCATCGGCGACGAAGATGATGCGGGCGGCCAGAGGGATCTGCTCCCCGCGCAGCCGGTCGGGGTAGCCGGCGCCGTCCCAGCGCTCGTGATGATGGAGCACGAGGTCGGCGACGGGATCGACGCCGAGGCTCTCGAGCATGCGGTAGCCGATCTGAGGGTGGCGCTCGAGCACCAGACGCTCGGAGTCCGTCAGCGTTCCCGGCTTGCGGAGGATCTCCTCGGGAATCGCGAGCTTGCCCAGGTCGTGGAGGTTGGCTGCCAGTCGTGTCAGCTCGACCTGCTCGGGGTCGAGCCCGATCTGCGTCGCTATCCGGGCTGCGAGCTCGCCGACGCGCTCCGAGTGGCTGCCCGTGTACGTGTCGCGCGCGTCGACTGCCTTCGCCAAGGACGCGGCCGCCCGGTAGCGGGCCGCCTTGTCGGGCCCCGCGGCGAGCCGTTTGAGCTCGGCGAGCTCGACGACTGCCGGCCGGTAGAGCCGCACCCGGTTCTTCCCATGCTCCTTCGCCCAGTAGAGCGCGCTGTCGGCGAGCCTGATGAGCTCGTCTCGCCCGTGCCCCTGCAGCGGGAACGTCGCGATGCCGGCGCTCACCGTGACCCGCCCGATGTGCTCGAAGTCGACGGAGCCGACCCGCTCGACGATCGAGTTCGCCGTCGCGAGGGCGAGGCCCTCGTCCTGGCCGGCAAGGAGGAGCGCGAATTCGTCTCCGCCGAGCCGGAAGGCCTCGCCGCCCTGTCGCAGCCGTGCCGCGACCTGCGAGAGGACCCGATCGCCGGAGGGGTGGCCGAAGCGGTCGTTGACGGTCTTGAAGTCGTCGATGTCGACGAAGCAGAGGGTCAACGGCGTGTCCTGTTCCTCCGCTCGCAGCAGCTCGCGCTGGAGACGCTCGTGAAAGTGCCGATGGTTCCCTAGCTCGGTGAGCGGATCGGTCAAAGCCAGACGCATCGCGTTGAGGGCGCGATGGGTCGAGCGCTGGTAGAGCGAGATGGCGAGCAGCGGCCCGACGAGCGCGACCGAGAGCACGGGGGAACGCTGCCAGAGGACGACCAGCATGAGCGCCGCGGAGGCCATGAACGCAAACGGAACGATCGTGGCGCCGACGTGGGCTCGTATCAGACGGGCGTAGCTCTGCCGGGTGCTGAGCGCGATCGCCCCGGAGATCAGGATCATGTTGACCCAGTAGTCCGCGGTCGCCGCGACCGTCACGCGGGCGAAGACCGCGCCGACGCTCTCGCCACGGATCGGGGCGATCAGGGCTCCGGCCGCCAGCGCGACGAGGGCGAGCACCGCGACGTTGAAGGCGATCCGCTGCAAGGGGCGATGCTCCGCGAGCTGGATCACCGACGTTGCCGCGAGCAGGAGGAGCGCGCCCGCGGCCCAGCCAAACAGCACGATCGCTGCGACCGCGAAGACGAACGTCAGCGAGATGACGCCGCCTCCGGACTCCGAGTTGATCGGCACCGGGAAGCGCTCGGCGAGCGTCGCTGCCGCAGTCAGCGCAACCAGGCTCAGCAGCGCCCGTGCGCCGTGGTGCGACGTCGCGAAGACGTAGCCCGCCGCCGCGAGAACCGCGAGGCCCGCCAGGCAAACAGGAAGGAGAAGGGCGGTTAGCCGGCGGGGCGTGACCGCCTGGGAGCTCACGTCAGGGTTGCTACCAGGTGAATTGATCTGCCCACGTGAACTGTCCGATGAGCGCGGCAAGCGTCACCAGGACGACCAGGACGGCGACGAGCTTTGGCTTCCATTGCAGCATTGCTGCAGTACCTCCGAGAAGACGCCGATACCGCGCGATTGTCTCGCGTGCCGCTTTCAAGACGTATCCCCCCATAGGGGGATTCGTCGGATTACCGCTTACGAAGAGGAAACGAGGCCGGCCTCTGCGAGAGGCCTGCGAGCCCACGCAAAGCGCTGCGCGTACCACTCGGTGAGAGTCGTGACGGCGACTCCGTAGGCCGAAGAGTGGATGAACCAGCCGGCTCCGAGGTAGATGCCCATGTGGTCGACCTGCGCCGGGGTCGACTTCGGCCCCTTGGATCCGAAGAAGATCACGTCCGCGGGCTGGAGGTCGGCGAGCGCGACGCGCTTCGAGCGCGGCACTTCACCGCTCATGGCGTACGTCGTCCGTCCCATCAGCGTGCTCGCGAGCGTGCCCTCTCCGGCATACGCCTGCACCTTGTAGACGCGCCAGACGAAGCCGGAGCAGTCGAATCCGCCGTGAACCTGTGGCCCGTAGGCCGACATCCGAGTCTCGCTCTCGCCGCCCCACACATATGGGTACCCGATGAACCGAACGGCGGTCGTGAGGATTCGCTTCTGCCAGGTCGTCAGCGCGGGCAGGGTGAACGTCGCGGCAAGGGCCTGTGTTTCCATCGGGCTCCAATCGCCGAGCCGCATGATCCGGGCTGCGGAGAACGCGGCCTCTGCGTGCGTCGCCGGCTCGCCGGGCGAGAGCTCGAGCGCGTCGAGCGCGGCGGGATGGTTCGTCCGCAGCGCGAGCAGCCGCGCGAGGGTCTCCGTTCCGAAGCGGGAGGGCGGCGCGAGGCCGGCCGCTCTCGCGGTCACGGTGATCGCCCTGGCCGAGTCGGCGAGGCCGAGCGCGCCGACGAGCCTGGAGTCGAGGCCTGTGATGGTCACCGGCGCGGCCGGGCTCGCGGGCGTCGCCGGATCCGAGTGGGAGAGACCTGTGACGAGCGTCTCCAGTTCGGCTCGGGTCAGCGGATCGTCTGGTCGCGCCGCCGCCTCTCCGGACATGACGCCTGAGGCCACGACTGCCTTGAGCTCGTCCTGAGCCCACGATGTCCCCGACTTGGCGGCGGCGGACGGCGCCATCGCAAGGACCCCAATGAGCAGGCAGGCCAGATAGAGGCGGCGACGCATACCGTTCCTATCGGCGGTCACGTCTGTCCCTTTAACCTCTCGGCCATGTCCGTCGAGATCACCCCGGAACCGACCGAAGCGGAGCGGGAGGCGATCCTCGTTGCCCTCCAGCAGGGCGAGGACGGGAGCGCGCCGTCGCCGTGGCGGCAGGCCGGCCTCGGCGGCTGGCCCATGGAGGAGAAGGATCAGGCGGCCTGGTCGCTCCGCCAGAGGCGGGGCGCGGCCCGGGCGTAGTCCACCCCCGAGATCCAGGTGAGGACGAGGGCGACGAGCAGCGCCCACCAAGCGACCTGGTGCCGCCAGGCGCCTGCCGCCGCGAAGCCGCCGACGGCCGCTGCGGTTGCCTGTGACCAGGTCTTGAGCTTGCCGAGGTCGCGGGCGTGGAGGACGACCCCCCGCTCGATGGCCGCGAGCCGGAGCGCCGTGACCAGGAACTCACGCACGACGATCAGCGCCACCATCCAGCCCGGGACGACGTGCTGGTCGACGAGCATGACGAGCACGGCGAGGACGAGGATCTTGTCTGCCGCCGGATCGAGGAGAGAGCCGAGGGCGGAGAAGTGTCCGCGGCTCCGGGCGATGCGGCCGTCGAACCAGTCGGTGGCCATCGCCGCTGCGAAGAGCGCTGTCGCCCAGTAGTTGTGACCGTCGAAGTTCCAGGCGTAGAGGAGGATGACGAACGGCACGGAGACGGCTCGCGTGATCGTCAGCGCGTCGGGAAGGCTCATCGGCGAAGAGAATACGAGGGGTAGTGGCAGTTTTCAGCAAAGTGCTCGTCGCAAACCGGGGCGAGATCGCGATCCGCGTCTTCCGGACGCTGCGCGAGCTCGGGATCGGGACCGTCGCCGTGTACTCCGAGGCCGACCGCGCAGCGCTCCACGCCGCCTACGCCGACGAGGCGTATCTGATCGGAGGAGGGCTGCCGGCCGAGAGCTACCTCAACCAGGAGAGCATCCTCTTGACGGCGGAGCGCGCGGGCGCGGAGGCGATCCATCCGGGCTACGGGTTCCTCGCCGAGAATGCGGTCTTCGCGCGTGCCTGTGGCGACCACGGCATCGTCTGGATCGGCCCGCCTCCCGAGGCGATCGAGGCAATGGGCTCGAAGATCGGGGCGCGCGAGCGGATGCGGGCGGCGGGAATCCCGATCGTCCCGGGCGTGACCGAGCCGGTGCTGTCGGCCGACGAGGTGCGGCGGCTCGGCGACGAGCTTGGGTGGCCGATCGCGATCAAGTCTTCGGCCGGCGGCGGCGGGAAGGGGCTGAAGGTCGTGCGTGACCGGGCCGAGGTCGAGCGTGCGTTCGAGTCGGCGCGGCGGGAGGGGGAGGCGTACTTCTCCGACCCGGCTGTCTACGTCGAGCGGTACCTCGACGACCCGCGCCACATCGAGGTGCAAGTGCTCGCCGACTCGCACGGCAACGTCGTCCATCTCGGCGAGCGCGACTGCACCATCCAGCGCCGCCATCAGAAACTCGTCGAGGAGACTCCATCGCCGGCGGTCGACGCGGCCATGCGCGGGCGGATCGGCGGCATCGCCGTCGACGCCACGCGCGCGGTCGGCTACCGCGGCGCGGGGACGATCGAAGGGCTGCTGTCGCGTGACGGCGAGTACTTCTTCCTGGAGATGAACACGCGCATCCAGGTGGAGCACACGGTGACCGAGCTCGTGACCGGGCTCGATCTCGTCCGTGAGCAGGTGCTGATCGCCGCCGGCGAGCCGTTGTCGGTCGCCCAGGAGGACGTTCGAATGCAGGGTCACGCGCTCGAGTGCCGCATCAACGCCGAGGACGTGGCGAACGGCTTCCTGCCGTCGCCGGGGACGATCACGTTCTACCGGGAGCCGACCGGCCCCGGAGTGCGGGTCGACTCTGGGGTTGCGGCGGGCAGCGAGATCTCCGGGCTCTACGACCCGATGGTGGCCAAGCTGATCGTCCACGACGTCGACCGCGAACATGCACGCAGGCGAATGCTCCGCGCCCTCGACGAATTCGTGGTGGAGGGCGTCGAGACCCTGATCGGCTTCCACAAGGCGCTCCTCACGCATCCATGCTTCGTCGAGGGCGCGACCTGCCACGGGCTCGTCGAGTCGGAGCTGATGGCCGCGCGCGCGGCCGAGCTGACGGACGGCTCGCGGCCAGGTGGCGTCGATCGCATCGCCGCTGCGACGCGGGAGATCGTGCGCTCGGTCGAGGTGGACGGACGACGGTTCGCCGTCCGCATCGTCCGTCCCGAGCCCGCATTTGCCGAGCTCGCCCGGCGGCGGCGGGAACGTTCGGCCGGGGGCGCGGCCGCAGGCCACGGGCGGGACGCGATCGTGAGCCCGATGCAGGGAACCGTCCTCGCAGTCGAGGTCGCCGAAGGCGATTCCGTCGCGGTCGGGCACGTCATCTGCATCGTCGAGGCGATGAAGATGGAGAACGAGGTGCGCGCGCCTCGCGCAGGGCGCGTCGTCGAGCTGTCGGTGGCCGCCGGCCAGCCGGTGAAGACGGGCCAGGTCATCTGCGTCGTGACCGCCGACTGACGCCAGGCGCCCGGTAGAGTCCGGCGCCGGTGGATCTCTACGAGTACCAGGGCAAGCAGCTCTTCGCGCGCTTCGGCATCCCCGTGTCGGACGGCCGCCTAGCCACCACGGCCGGTGAGGCCCGGGCCGCAGCCGAGGAGCTTGGAGGCCCGGTGGTGGTCAAGGCCCAGGTGCTCACCGGCGGGCGCGGCAAGGCCGGCGGCATCAAGCTCGCCGAGAGTCCCTCGGATGCCGAGGCGAAGGCGGGCGAGATCCTCGGCCTCGACATCCGCGGCCACCTCGTCGAGAAGATCTGGATCGAGCGCGCCTCCGAGATCGCGAAGGAGTACTACCTCTCGCTCACGTTCGATCGCGGCGCCAAGAACCTCCTCTACATGCTCACCACCGAAGGCGGTGTGGAGATCGAACAGGTCGCAGCGGAGAAGCCGGACGCGCTGTCGCGCCTCCACGTCGACGCCCTGGAAGGCTTCCAGCCCTACCAGGCGCGGCGCCTGATCTACGGCGCCGGCATCGCCGACCCGGACGAGCAGAAGCAGATCATCGGCATCGTCGAGAAGCTGCACCGCTGCTTCGTCGAATCGGACGCGATGCTCTGCGAGATCAACCCGCTGATCGTCACGCCCGACGGGGAGGTGCGCGCGCTCGACTCCAAGTTCACGGTCGACGACAGCGCCCTCTTTCGCCATCCCGACATCGCGGAGATGCGCGATGTCGAGGCCGCCGATCCCCAGGAGCGCTTCGCCCGCGAGAAGGGCGTCACCTACGTGAAGCTCGACGGTGACGTGGGCATCCTCGGCAACGGCGCCGGGCTCTCGATGTCGACGGTCGACGTGGTCGTGGTCGCCGGCGGCAGGCCTGCGAATTTCTGCGATCTCGGAGGCGGGGGGGACGCCCAGGGCGTCGTCGACGCCCTCGAGGTGATCACGAGTGACGAGCACGTGCGCTCGATCTTCTTCAACATCTTCGGCGGCATCACGCGCTGCGACGAGGTCGCCCGCGGCATCCTCGCGGCACTCGAGCAGATGCGGATCGAGCTTCCGATCGTCGTGCGTCTCGACGGGACGAACGCCGAGGAAGGGCGGCGGCTTCTGGCCGAGGCGGCGCCCGCCAATCTCCACGTCGAGCCCACGATGCTCGACGCCGCCCACCGGGCAGTCGCGCTGGCGGCGGCATGACGGACGTCTGGTCCGAGCGCGCCGCGGCGTTTCGTGAGAGCCCGACTCACAGGGAGGGCCCAGATCTCGACCTGGTCGTGGAATGGAGCGAGCCGGGGACTGGGGTGAGGGCGCTCGACATCGCCACCGGCGGCGGGCACGTGGCGCGCCGGCTCCGTGAGGAAGGCTGCACAGTGGTCACCCTCGATCCCGCGCCCGGGATGGAGCCCGACGTCGTTGCTCCCGCCGAGTCCCTTCCGTTCGAGGATGCGAGCTTCGACGTCGTCACCTGCCGGATCGCCGCGCATCACTTCACGGACGTCCGTATGGCGGTGGCGGAGATGGCCCGCGTCACCCGCCGGCTCGTTGTCGTCGAGGACAACGTGTTCGTCGACGAGCGCGTCGAGGAGGCGGAGCGCCTCCGCGACCCGACCCACGTCCGTTGCTACTCCGAGGACGAGTGGAGGGAGCACCTCGCCGCGGCCGGCCTGGAGGTGCTGCAGCTGCGCCGGTTCGAGCGGCGGCCAAACCTCGAGGACTGGCTTTCGCGCGTCGACACGCCGAGCGACGAAGCGAAGGTCATCCGCGACTTGCTCCGCGACCATGTCGAGGACGGCGGCTTGCGTCTCAGCTCGATCGTCGTCCAGGCGGGGAGGGTCGGCTGATGGCGATCATCGTCGATCGCGAGACCCGTCTGGTCGTCCAGGGGATGACCGGCCGCGAGGGCTCGTTCCACGCCCTCCGGAACAGGCGCTACGGGACGCAGGTCGTCGCCGGCGTCACGCCCGGGAAGGGCGGCCGGGACGTGGAGGGCGTTCCCGTCTTCGACACCGTCGCCGGCGCCGTCGAGGCGACCGGGGCGAACACCGCCATGGTCTTCGTGCC
>DATDDZ010000263.1:0-2199 GCA_036523555.1 Gaiellaceae bacterium | reverse complement strand
CAAGGAGCGCTACGGCGCGCGCGATCCTCGCTCGTGGCTGATGCGCTTCCACACGCAGACCGCCGGCGTGTCGCTGACGGCGCAACAGCCGGAGGTGAACATCGTCCGCACCGCACTGGAGGCGATGGCGGCAGTGCTGGGGGGGACGCAGTCGCTGCACACCAACTCGTTCGACGAGGCGCTTGCGCTGCCGACCGAGAACGCGGTGCGGCTCGCCCTGCGCACGCAGCAGGTGATCGCGCACGAGACCGGCGTCGTCAACACGATCGACCCGCTCGGCGGCTCGTACTACGTCGAGAGCCTGACGAACCGGCTCGAGGCGGAGGCGTACGACTACTTCGACCGCATCCGCGAGCTCGGCGGCGTCATTCCGGCGATCAAGGAGAACTTCTTCCAGCGCGAGATCGCCGACGCGTCCTTCCGCTACCAGCACGAGGTCGAGCAGAAGCAGCGGATCGTCGTGGGGGTCAACCGCTACGAGCTCGAGGACGAGGAGCCGCTCGACATCCTTCGCATCGATCCCGCGCTCGAGGCCGAGCAGATCGCGAGGGTTCAGGCACTGCGGTCTCGGCGTGACTCCGCTGCCGTCGAATCCGCCCTCGCCCGGCTGAAGGAGGACGCCGCGCACGAGGACCGGAATCTCATGCCCCCGATCGTCGACGCGTCGAAGGCGTACGTGACGATGGGCGAGATGTGCGATGGGCTCCGTGAGGTCTGGGGCGTGTGGCGGGAAACACCCGTCTTCTGAGCCTTCATATACTCGCCCCGTGGCACGGAAGATCAGGGTCGTCATCGCCAAGCCGGGGCTCGACGGGCACGATCGCGGCGCGAAGATCATCGCGCGCGCGTTGCGTGACGCCGGGATGGAGGTGATCTACACCGGCCTGCACCAGACCCCCGAGCAGATCGTCGAGACCGCGATCCAGGAGGATGCCGACGCCGTTGGCATCTCGATCCTGTCGGGAGCGCACATGACTCTCGTTCCGCGCATCCTCGACGGGCTCAAGGAGAACGGCGCCGAAGACGTGCTGGTCGTCGTGGGCGGGACGATTCCGAGAGAAGACTCCGAGGAGCTGAAGCAGAAGGGCGTCGCCGAGATCTTCACTCCGGGCGCGCCGACCGGCGAGATCGTGGACTTCCTCAAAGGCAAGATCCCGGTTTGATCCGCGTCGAGACGGACGAGGCCGTCGCCGTCGTCACCGTCGACCGACCCGAGGCCCTCAACGCTCTCGATGTCGAGACGCTCTCGGCGCTCCGCGATCGCCTGCGCGAACTGGCCGACGACGACGCGACCAGGGTCGTGATCCTCACCGGGGCCGGAGAGAAGGCGTTCGTCGCCGGGGCCGACATCAAGTACATGAGCGGGCTCGGAGTCGATGCGGCGAAGGAATGGGGCGCTCTCGGCCACGAGACGGGTCGCCTGCTCGAGACGATGTCGAAGCCCACGATTGCCGCCGTGAACGGCTTTGCCCTCGGCGGCGGCTGTGAGCTCGCGCTCGCGTGCGACATCCGCTACGCGGCGAGCGCCGCCAGGCTCGGGCAGCCCGAGGTCAACCTCGGGATCATCCCGGGCTGGGGCGGAACTCAGCGCCTTGCCCGCGTCTGCGGGCTCGGCGTCGCCAAGGAGCTGATCTTCACAGGGCGCCTCGTCGGCGCGGAAGAGGCCCTGCGGGTCGGGCTCATCAACGCGATCCATGATCCGGTGCTCGACAAGGCGCGTGAGACGGCCGCGCTGCTCGCCGCCAAGAGCCCGGTCTCGCTCCGTCTGATGAAGCGGCTCGCGAACCGTGCGCTCGGCGGGGACCATGCGGCGAACCTCGAGGCCGAGGGGGAGGCGTTCGGAGAGCTGTTCGCGAGCGCCGACGCGAAGGAGGGCTTGACCGCCTTCGTCGAGAAGCGGGAGCCCCGCTTCACCGGCAGCTAGCCGAGCTGGATGAGGGCGGCGCTCAGGACGAAGTCGTCGCCGCGCTGAGCTTTCAACGAGGACGGGGCCGGCTCCGTCCAGACGACGACCTTCTGGCCCTTCTGGGCGAGCGAAAGATCTGCGACCGATCGGTAGGCCCCTGTCGAGCCGGCGGTCTGGACGAGGGCCGTCTCGGGAACGGTGAGCGAGATGGGACGGTTGAGCTTGGTGAGCAGCAGTCCCGTCGGCCAGGCCTGCGAGGTCGAGACGGTGACGACGAGCTGGCCGGCCGGGGC
>DATDDZ010000262.1:0-2777 GCA_036523555.1 Gaiellaceae bacterium | reverse complement strand
GATTGTCCTCCGGACTTCCCGGTCTGCGTGTGTGGCAAGAGGCCCGAGCTCCGCTCGGTCTCGCGCAAGGCAATCAGGCCGAACGCGCAGGAGACTGCGCTCAACCCGCGCTCCTCTTCTGCCCGGCTCCGAGTGGGAGTCAAGGTCTTCTAGACATGGCCGCGTGGGCCGCCGCAGCCGAAGACGCCCCCGTCAGGCCGCGCCCGCGGCCTCGCTCGCGCCCGCGGGCGACGCGGCGGGAGCGGCGTGTCACCGGAGGCGTGGTGTGGATCGGGATCGTCGCCGTGCTGCTGGCGGGCGTGGTCGCGACGAACGTTGCGGTGCTGCGCCTGAACATGAAGCTCGACCGTCTCGGCCAAGAGCGCGCGGACCTGAAGGCGCAGACGTCGACGCTCTCCTCCCAGCTGTCGAGCGCGGCCTCCGCGCCGCTCATTCAGAGCATGGCCGCCAAGCGTCTCGGCTGGGTGCAGGCGACCTCCGACCAGACCACCTACTTCACGCTGCACCCATAGCGTGAGGCCTCGCCCGTGAACCGCCTCGTCAACCGGCGGATCCGGCTTCTCCTCGCAGGGCTCACGATCGCTTTCGCCGGTCTCGTCGTGCGAGCAGTCTGGCTCCAGGGCGTGCGGGCGGCATCCCTGTCACAGCTGGGGCAGACGCAGCACCGCGAGGTCGTGACGGTCCCGGCCGATCGCGGCACGATCTACGACCGGGCGGGCGTCGAGCTCGGCCTCGGTGAGCGCGCCACCACCGTCTATGCGAATCCGATGCAGATCACGAATCCGGAGCGCGCGGCGGTCGCAGTGGAGCGGACGCTCGGCCTCGACGCGAACCGGCTCTACAAGGCGCTCGGTGATCGCTCACGTGGTTTCGTTTACGTCGAGCGCCAGGCCGATCCGGCCCAGGCCGATGCCTTGCGAAGGATGAAGCTCGCCGGCTTCGGGTTCTATCCCGAGCAGCGGCGCGCCTACCCGCAGCGCTCCGTCGCGGCCCAGGTGCTCGGCTACGTCGGCATCGACGGCACAGGGCTGTCGGGCCTCGAGCTGCAGTACGACCGGGACCTCTCCGGCCGCGCCGGCCAGGAGACCGTCGTCAAAGATCCCGCCGGCACGGTCATCGACATCCAGAGCCAGCGCCCGGAAGTCCCCGGGAAGGCCGTCTACCTGACTCTCGACCACAGCATCCAGGCGAACGCCGAGGAGGTCCTGCGCGAGACGGTGCACAGGTGGAGCGCGAAGAGCGCGAGCGCGATCGTGCTCGATCCGCGCACCGGTGCAATCCTCGCGATGGCGATTCAACCCGGCTACGACGCGAATCGCTATCCGTCCGCGCCGCACGACCTGCAGCGGAACCGCACGGTCACCGACACGTACGAGCCGGGCTCGACCTTCAAGCTGATCACCGTCGCAGGCGCGCTGTCCGAGGGGCTCGTCTCGCCGTCGACGCGGTTCACTCTCCCGTACCAGCTCCTCGTCGCCGACCGGGTCATCCACGACGCGGAGAAGCGCGGCACGGTCAACTACTCCGTCGGGCAGATCCTCGCGCACTCCTCCAACATCGGCGCCATCACGCTCGCCGAGATGCTCGGGAGGACGCGGTTGAACGACTGGATCCGGCGTTTCGGCTTCGGTCATACGACGGGAGTGGATTTTCCGGGCGAGAGCCCCGGGATCGTCCTTCCGCCGGACAAATGGTCGGGCTCGACGATCGGCAACGTCCCGATCGGGCAGGGGATCGCGGTCACGCCGGTGCAGATGGCCGCGGCCTACGCGGCGATCGCGAACGGCGGCGTGTGGTCGAGGCCCCATCTCGTCGACCACGTCGCCGGCGGCGCCCGTCCGTCGCTGCACCGGCACCGGCTCGTCTCCCCGCGGATCGCCGACCAGCTGATGCTGATGCTGAAGGACGTGGTCGCCGAGGGGACGGGCCAGTACGCGGCAATTCCCGGCTACCAGGTCGCAGGCAAGACGGGAACCGCGCAGAAGCCGGATTCGCAGGGCGGCTATGCGACGGGGCGCTACGTCGCCTCGTTCGTCGGCGCCGTGCCCGCCTCCCGCCCGCGGCTGGTCGTCCTCGTCACGGTGGACGAGCCGCGCGGGGCGATCTTCGGCGGCGTCGTGGCCGCGCCCGCCTTCCAGCAGATCGCCCGCTTCGACCTCCAGTACCTGGAGGTGCCGCCCGACGGCGCTCCCGGTTACCAGGGCTGACGTCGCCGGAGCCGTCACTAGACTCTCTCGGCGATATGCAGCTGGAGCGGCTCATCGCTGCGCTGGCCCCCACCGACGTCATCGGAAGCGCTGCCGCCGAGATCCGCGAGCTGGCGTACGACGCACGGGAGGCGCCGCGCGATTCCCTGTTCTTCTGCATACCGGGCGCGAGCGCCGACGGGCACGACTTCGCACCAGACGCCATCCGTCGCGGCGCTTCCGCCCTCGTCGTGGAGCGGCCCCTCGACGTCGACGTCCCCCAGCTCGTCGTGCCGAGCGTCCGCGCCGCGATGCCGCGGGCCGCGGTCGAGTTCTTCGGCGACCCGACCGCAGAGCTGCCGGTCGCCGCGATCACCGGGACGAACGGGAAGACGACGACGGCCTACCTCCTCTGGTCGATCCTCGCGGCCGCGGGGGAGCAGCCGGGCCTGCTCACGAACGTCGAGCGCCGCGTGGGCGGCGACGCTCGCGCTGTCGGTCTCAACACGCCCGAGTCGATCGACCTCCAGCGCCTGTTCCGCGAGATGCTCGAGGCCGACAACCGCTTCTGCGTGATGGAAGCGACATCGA
>DATDDZ010000261.1:0-2605 GCA_036523555.1 Gaiellaceae bacterium | reverse complement strand
CGGCGATCTTCTTCAACTTCCGCCCCGACCGCGCCCGCCAACTCACGCAGAAACTGGTCGAGGCGGGAGCCGACATCACGACGATGACGAAGTACCGCTCGGATCTCGACGTGCCCGTTGCGTTCGCCGAGCAGAAGGTGGACGAGACGCTGGCCCAGTTCCTGTCGGAGCACGGTGTGCGGCAGCTCCACGTCGCCGAGACCGAGAAGTACGCACACGTCACCTACTTCTTCAACGGCGGCCGCGAGGAGGAGTGGTCGGGCGAGACGCGGGTGCTCGTCCCCTCGCCCCGCGACGTCCCGAGCTACGACCACAAGCCGGAGATGTCCGCGCGCGAGGCGACGGACAGGTTCGTCGAGGAGCTCGATCGCGACGGGTACGGGTTCGCGGTTATCAACCTGGCAAACCCCGACATGGTCGGCCACACCGGATCGATCCCCGCGACGGTGAAAGCCGTCGAGACGGCGGATGCCTGTCTCGGAGAGATCGTGGCTGCCGTGGAGCGGAACGGAGGGGTTTGCCTCATCACGGCCGACCACGGCAACGCCGAACAGATGTTCGAGAGCGACGGTGAATCCCTGCATACAGCGCATACAACGAACCCCGTGCCGCTGATCGTGACCGACCCCGGAGTGACCCTCGCGGACGACGGAGAGCTGTCCGATCTTGTGCCCTCTGTGCTGGGATTTCTCGGTTTCGAACAACCTTTACAGATGACCGGCAAATCGCTTACGTCGTCTGGCTGATCCGGGCTATACTCGGGAACCTTTGCCGCTTCAGCAACCTGATTTCGGCGTACTGCGGAAGGCACAAAAAGGCGACGAGCGGGCGTTCTCCATCATCGTCCGCGCCTACCAGGTGCCCGTATTCAACTACGTTCTGCGGCTCGTCGGCGATCGGTCACTGGCCGAGGACCTGACGCAGGAGGTCTTCCTCCGGGTCTATCAGGGGCTTCCCCGCTTCTCCCTGAGGTCGAAGTTCACGACCTGGCTCTTCCAGGTGACGAAGAACCGTGTCCTCGACGAGCTGCGCGCGACCGAGCGGCGTCCACGTGCGGTAGTCGCCCTGGAGGACATCCCTCCGCTCGAGGTCGTCGATGCTCCGATGGAGCGGATCGAGGCGATCGACGCGGTGTGGCGCGCGGTCGACGCACTCAACGTCGATCTCAAGATGGCGCTTCTCCTCCGCGACGTCGTCGGCCTCTCGTACACCGAGATCGCCGATTCGCTCGAGATCACGCTCGCCACCGTGAAGTGGCGGATCTACAAGGCGCGCGAGGACGTCCAGGTGGCGCTCGCCCGCGAAGGCATCACGTTCGGCGACGAGGAGAAAGCCTCCCGCGCCGCGCACGTCGCCACGGGCTGACCGGCTAGCGCGAATGCAGCCGTAGCCAGGCGCTGAGGCTTCGTGCCTCTTCCGCCGGTGTCGAGCCGCGGGCTGGAGGGGTCACACGGGCCGGCGCCGGCGGACGGTTCGTGCTGCCGGCATGCCCTCCTCGGTCGCCGATCTTCAGCAGCCCGAGCACGACGGCCGCGACGAGGGCGAGTGCTGCCACAAGGAGCAGCAGCCGTGACCGGGGGCGCTTCGCCCCAGGCGCGGGCGCCGTGGTCGTCGAAACAGGCGCTGTCGGCAGCTTCCGGGTCGGGAGCTCGGACGACGAAGAGGGGAGCTTCCGGGTCGGGAGCTCGGACGGGGACGACAGCTCCGCCGCCAGGTCGGCGGCCGAGCCGGGCCGTTGCCGAGGATCACGAGCGAGGCAGCGCATGACCGCCGCCTCGACGTGTCCCGGAACTGCCGGCTCGAGCTCTCGGACCGGGGTGATCGCATCTCGGCCGCCGCGGGCGATGACCGCATCGAACGACTCGAGCCCGTAGGGAGGCCGCCCCGCGAGAAGCTCGTAGAGGACGGCGCCCAGGGAGTAGATGTCGGCGGCCGGAGTGACGTCCTCGCCCGCCGCCTGCTCGGGTGAGAGGTACGCGGCGGTGCCGAGAATGGTCCCTACTTCCGTCAGCCGCGTGCTCCCCGCCGCACGCGCGATACCGAAGTCGGCGATCTTCAGCACGCCGTCCTCTCTCAGCAGCAGATTGGCGGGCTTCAGGTCACGGTGGACGAGGCCTGCTTCGTGTGCGTGTTGGACACCTGCGCATGCCTGGAGGATGAGCTCGACCGCTTCGGGCGGGGGCACCTTGCCGACGTCGGCGAGGGTCCGGCCGGGCACGTGCTCCATCACGATGTAGAGCGTGCCGTCGCCTTCCCCGACGTCGTAGATCCGGACGATGTTCGGGTGGGAGAGCCGAGCCGCGATGCGCGCCTCACGCCGGAAGCGCGCGCGGAAGCTGTCGTCGGCGTCGAGGCCGCCGCTCAGCACCTTCAGTGCCACGGGGCGGCCGAGCTCCTCGTCGACGGCCAGGTAGACGACCGCCATGCCTCCTCGGCCGAGCGTTCGCTCGACGCGGTAGCGCCCCCCGGCGAGCGTCGTGGTCAATCGCCGCCCTCGCCGTGTTTCTTCTTGCCTTTGTGTTTCCCCCGGTCCTTCCCCCGGCCCTGGTCTCCCACCTGCGGCTGAGTGCTCGTGTCGACCGGTGGGACGCACTGGATCCTGCCG
>DATDDZ010000260.1:0-2065 GCA_036523555.1 Gaiellaceae bacterium | reverse complement strand
GTCTCCTCGACGTCGCGCGCGATCTGGGAGACCAGCTCGGACTCGTTAGCGAACGCCCGCTCGTCCCGCAGTCGGCGCCAGAGCTCGACGACGAGCCTGCGGCCGTAGAGGTCGCCTTCGAAGTCGAGCAGGTACGGCTCGATGCTCCTCTCGTTGCCGCCGTAATGCGGGTTGACACCGATGGAGACAGCCGCCCGGTGGCCGAGGGTCGCTCCCGCGTAGATCCCGTGGGCGGGAACGAGGACGTTCGACGGCACCGAGAGATTCGCGGTCGGGTAGCCGAGGGTCCCCCCACGCTGGAATCCCGGTACGACCGTGCCCTCGACCTCGGGCGGGCGGCCGAGCATCCCCGCAGCGGCCTCGACCTCCCCCGCGCGCAGGCGGGCGCGGATCCGCGTGGACGAGATGTCTGGGAGAAGCGGCACCGCCTGCACCTCGAAGCCGAGGTCGAGAAGATCCGCGGGCGTTCCCGCCGCCCCGCGCCCGAACCGGAAGTTCTCGCCCACGGCAAGGGTCCTCGTGCCGATCGGCCGGAGGATCGTCGCCGCGAACTCGGCCGGCTCGAGCCGCGCGAGCTCTGGTGTGAACTCGATCAGGAGCACCTCGTCCACGCCTTCGTCGTCGAAGAGCTCGAGGCGCCGCTCGAGCGTGCAGAGCAGCTCGACCTGGTTCCCGAGCACCAGCCTCGGATGCGGCCAGAACGTGACGACCGTCAGTGGGAACCCTGCGGCGGCCGCCGTCTCCAGGATGCGACGGTGACCGAGGTGAACCCCGTCGAAGCTTCCGATCGCGACCGCCCGGTCGACCGGCTCGAGCTCACCCGGCGTGTGCGCGACCTTCACAGGCGGGCGAGCGCCTCGGCCGCGTCGATCATCCGCTCGGGGTCGGCCTCGTCGACGGAGAACGGCCCGATCTCGAGGCGGCGGAGCGTGCGGCAGTGTCCACCGAGAGCGTCTGCGACGGCGCGAACGTAGGTCCCGGAGCTGACGCGGAGGTCGAGCGTCGCGACCCCGTCCGCGTAAGAGACGAGGTCGAGAGTCTCGACCACGGAGCGCCGGGTCGGCATCTCGACCACGACTCCGCGGCGCGCCAGCTTGTAGGCCCGCTCGCCGCCGATCTTGACAGCGGAGGCGGCGGGAATGGGCAGCTCGACCTCACCGCGCAGCGGCTCGAGCCTCCGCTCCAGGTCCCGCTTCGACGGCGGGTCGAGTGTCTCGACGACCTCACCTTCCGGATCGCCGGTCGACGTCCGGGCGGACAGGTCGACGGCAGTGACGTAGCGCTTGTCGAGCCCGACGAACCGCGGAGCGAGCCGGGTTGCCGAGCCGGAGAGAAGGAGCAGCAGTCCGGTCGCGAACGGGTCGAGCGTTCCGGCATGGCCGGTGCGCGCCCGTGTTCGCCTGCGCAGCTCGGCGACGAGCGCGAACGACGACGGCCCGGCGGGCTTGTCGACCAGCACGATGCCAGCCGGAGTGAGGGCCCGCGGCACCACGGCTCGACTCTATGCGCGGGCCGATGCGAGAAACTCGCGCCGCACGAAGGCCGTGATCTCGTCGATCGAGGCTTCGCTCGAGAACCCCGCCGCCTGGCGGTGACCACCGCCGCCCGACTTGCGCGCGATCGCGGAGACGTCGAGCTCGTCGACGCTCGCCCGCAGGCTCACCCGTCTCGTGGGCCCGTCTCGGCGCGGCGGCTCTCGGATCAGCACCGCCATGTCCGCGCCCTCGACCGCGCGTAGGTAGTCGATGATCCCCTCCGAGTACGGCTCGGCAGCGTTGACGTCGGCGAAGTCCGTGAGCAGCAGATACGAGACGACGATGCGCCCGCCTTCGTAGACCTGCGCCCGCTCGAGCGCACGAGCGAGCAGCTTGAGCTTGGCGAACTGGACCGACTCGTAGACGCCCTGGAAGACGCGATGGACGTCGGCGCCCGCCTCGACGAGCTCGGCCGCGAGCCGAAGCGCCTTCGGCGTGGTGTTCGTGTACTGGAACCGTCCTGTGTCGGTGACGAGCGCGATGTAGAGCGCTTCCGCGATGTCGGGAGTGAGCTCGACGCCCAGCTCGCC
>DATDDZ010000259.1:0-5882 GCA_036523555.1 Gaiellaceae bacterium | reverse complement strand
GCATCGGGCCGGTCGACCTTGTTGACGACGAGGATCACGGGCAGTCGAGCTTCGAGTGCCTTGCGCAGGACGAACCGCGTCTGCGGCAGCGGGCCCTCGCTCGCGTCGACGAGCAGCAGCACGCCGTCCACCATGGTGAGTGCGCGCTCGACCTCCCCACCGAAATCGGAGTGTCCGGGCGTGTCGACGATGTTGACCTTGACGTCGCCGAAACGAACCGCCGTGTTCTTGGCCAGGATCGTGATGCCCTTCTCACGCTCGAGATCCATCGAGTCGAGGACTCGTTCGGCGACGTCCTCGTTCGCCCGGAACGATCCGGCCTGCCAGAGCATCGCGTCCACGAGGGTCGTCTTGCCGTGGTCGACGTGGGCGACGATCGCGATGTCACGGAGGTCGTCTCGGGTGGGCATGCGACGAGGGTAGCGACGCTCCGGCTCCGTGGCTCACTCTCCGGTTTCCGCCACTAGCGGGTCGGTGGGCCCGATGCGGCCAAGGTTACGAACCCTGCCGATCGGGGACTAGAACGCTGTCTTCGAACTGGGGAGGATCATGGCCACGAAAGCTGATTTCACTGCGGAGGAGTGGGAGTCGTTGCAGCAGGGAGTCACCGGCGCCGGCCTGCTCGTGTCGCTGAGCGATCGCAGCTTCTTCGACACCTTCAAAGAGGCGGGCGCACTCGGCAAGCACATCGCCCAAGCCAAGCAGAGCAACTCCAGCGAGCTCATCCGCGAACTCGCGAACATCCACGGAACCGGATTCGGCCTCACATCGTCACCCGACGCGGTCGAAAGCGAGACACTGGCGGCGCTGCAGCGCGCAAAGGCAACGCTCGAGTCGAAGGCGCCCGGCGAACTGGAGCCGTACCGACAGTTCGTCGGCGAAGTCGCCCAGTCCGTGGCCGACGCAGCCGGCGGCGGAGAAACCGCCGAGGGAGGGGCAATCGAAAAGATCAACTCAGCGCTCCGATAGGTACGCATGCTTGACCCGCCGCTGGGCGACGGGAGGACCGTTCTTGTTGGCTACTAGAACGCTTACTTACAGGCTGGTCCTCAACATGTTGTGCTCAGATGCCATACACGGAGAAGAGCGTGCGGGATGATCCCCTGACTTAGGCATCCGCCGGTGTCGCCTCGATCACGCCATCGTCTTCCGGGAGCTTTGCTGAAGATTTCGGGCTGGTCAGTGGTGCCTAGCCTCGGAATCGAGAAGGTCGCGAGGGCGTAGTGCCAGGCTCCGTAGGAGCCGTAGTACGTTGTCCCCCTCAGCGGCCCACGCACGCCCGCGCGTTGTGGAAGTGGGATCAGTGCAAGGTGGGCCGCGCGCAGCGCGGACTTCACCGCCGGCGTTGCGATGAGGTTTCGTGGAACCACTTGGCGATTAGGTCGTGCCACGCCCGGTAGGAGAGTGGCAGCCGCCATCGCTACTGCCAGCAAAGCCAAGGTCTGCTTCACCACCGTCCTGGTGCGTCTAGCCGGCGACAGCGTTCGCGATGTCGAGGCTCGAGAGGATCCCGACGGGTTTGCCGTCACCGGGTTCGGTGACGACGACGTGTGTCGTTCCGTGTCGAACCATGGCCTCGGACGCGTATCGCAAGTCGAGGCCCGCCCGGACGGTGACGGTCGGCTCGCTCGCCGCGTCCCGAGCGGTGAGGCGATCGAGCGTTCCTTGTGAGTAACTGAAGACGACGTCGCGATCGGTCACGACCGCGCAGGGAGCCGCTTCTTCCGAACTCGCGACGACGACGGCGTGGATGCGATGCGCGGCGAGAATGGCGGCCACAGTCCGGAGGGTCGCGTCGGGAGAACATGTGACGACACCCGAGTGCATGACACTCCCGACCGTGGCCTGTGGTTCTGAGGTCACGAAACGATCCTAAAGCTTCGCGCGACCGACGCGGTGACGCGCAGAGGGCGCCTGCCGGGGGTCTGACGTCAGCTCACCAGGGCCCGTAGATGTCGCTGTTGGCATCCCGTAGTGCGCCGACGTAGCTAGCTCGCTCGTAGCCGGTCGAGTCGGTGCCGGGAGTGACGGCCAGCGTCCCGCGCAGATCGTCGACTGCTGCGAATCCCTTGCGTGCCATCCAGGCTGACAGTCCGTCCAGTAGCACGGTGGCGTGCTCGGGGCCGTGGCGCAGCAGCGCTGAGGCCGTCATAACGACGTCGGCACCAGTGAGGAGGTACTTGGCTACGTCGGCCGAGGTCTCGACGCCGGTCGTCGCCGCGAGCGAGGCGCGCACGCGTCCGTACAGGAGCGCTATCCACGTGCGGGGCAGCCTGGCCTCGGCCGGGCTCGAGAGCCCGACCTGGGGCACCACGGCGAGTGTGTCGGGGTCGACGTCGGGTTGCAGGAACCGGTTGAAGAGCACGAGCGCGTCCGCACCCGCCTCGTCCAATCGCAGCGCCATCTCGCCGGTGGAACTGAAGTACGGGCTCAGCTTGACCGCCACCGGCACGCCGACGGCGTTCTTGACGCGCGTCAGGACGTCGATGTGCCGTTGCTCGACGTCGCGGCCCGAGATTCGCGGATCGCCGGGGAGGTAGTAAATGTTCAACTCGATTGCGGCGGCTCCGGCATCCTCCATCGCTCGGGCGTAGTCGACCCAGCCGCCGGACGTGATGCCGTTCAGGCTGGCGATCACCGGGACGTCGACCGCTGCGGCGGCGCGCTCGAGCAGGCTCAGGTAGCGCTGAGGGCCCGCCTCGGCTTCGGCGGCGGCCGGGAAATAGGAAAGCGACTCGGCGAAGCTCTCAGTGCCGACGTCGAGCAGCCGCGCGTTCTCGGCCGCCTCGCGGCGGAGCTGCTCCTCGAAGAGGGAGTAGAGGACGACTGCGCCCACGCCGGCATCGGCCAGCCGCTGTATTCCGACCACCGTTTGCGAGAGCGGCGACGCCGACGCGACGAGCGGGTTGCGCAGGGTGAGACCCATGTAGCGAGTCGAAAGGTTCACTCGTCGTCCTTCCGAGCATCGGCGGCGAAGTGCTGCGCGCCGCTCCTCGCCATCTCCTCGTACGTATCCCAACGTTGGTCGACGGCCTGCTCGGCCAACCCGTGGAGCCGTTCGGCTTCGGCCGGGTCGGTGTTCGCCAGCGTGCGATAGCGCAACTCACGGTTGGTGTAGTCGGCGAGCGGGATGCGCGGCCGCGGCGAGTCGAGAAGGAACGGGTTACCGCCGGCCGCGCGGAGCACCGGGTCGTAGCGGATCAGCGGCCAGTAGCCGCTGGAGACGGCGCGGTACTGCTGGTCGAGCCCATCTCGCATCTCGAACCCGTGCGCAATGCAGTGGCTGTATGCGAGCACCAACGAAGGGCCGTCGTAGGCCTCCGCCTCGCGGAAGGCGGTCAGCGTCTGCTGGGGATCTGCGCCCATCGCGACGCGGGCGACGTAGACGTTGCCGTAGGCGATCGTTTGCATGGCGAGGTCCTTCTTGGGCACGGTCTTGCCGGCGGCGGCGAACTTGGCAACGGCTCCGAGCGGGGTTGCCTTGGACATCTGGCCGCCGGTGTTGGAGTAGACCTCGGTGTCGAGCACGAGCACGTTGATGTTGCGGCCGCTGGCCAGGACGTGGTCGAGCCCGCCGGAGCCGATGTCATAGGCCCAGCCGTCGCCGCCGACGATCCAGACGCTGCGCCGGACGAGGTGATCGACGACGCTCTGCAGGTCAGCGACGGCGGCTTCGTCCAACGCGTCGAGCCGCTGCTTCAGCTCCGCTACGCGCTCGCGTTGTGCTCGCAGCTCCGACTCACGCAGCTGCGGCGCACCCAGGATCTCGTCCACCAGCTCAGAACCGAGCGCGTCGCGCAGCTCGCCGAGGCGACGGCGGGCCAGCTCGGTGTGCCGGTCGGCGGCGAGACGGAAGCCGAGCCCGAACTCCGCGTTGTCCTCGAAGAGTGAGTTCGACCAGGCCGGGCCGCGTCCGTCGACACCGCTCGTCCACGGCGTGGTCGGCAGGTTGCCGCCGTAGATCGAGGAGCAGCCGGTTGCGTTCGCCACCATCAGCCGGTCGCCGAAGAGCTGCGACAGCAGCTTGAGGTATGGCGTCTCCCCGCAGCCCGTGCAGGCACCGGAGAACTCGAACAGCGGCTCCAGGAACTGGGTGCCGCGCACCGTGCCGAAGTCGACCCGCGACCGGTCGCTCGCGGGGAGCGTCTCGAAGAACGCGATGTTGTCCCGCTCGGAGGCAACCAGCGGCTCCAGTGCTGCGAGGTTGATCGCCTTGCGGCCCGCGTCGCCGGGCGCGACGACCGGGCACGCCTGAACGCAGAGCTCGCAACCGGTGCAGTCTTCGACGTACACCTGCAGCGTGTACCGGGCATCCGGCAGGCCGACGGCTTCCAGCGGTGCCGAGCGGAAGCCGTCCGGGGCGCCTTCCAGGTGGGACTGGTCGTAATACCGGGAGCGGATCACGCTGTGGGGGCAGACGAAGCTGCAGTTGCCGCACTGGATGCAAAGATCGGAGTCCCAGACCGCAACCAGCTCCGAGATGTTGCGCTTCTCGTAGGCCGCCGTGCCGCTCGGATACGTGCCGTCCACAGGCAACGCACTGACCGGCAGGTCGTCGCCCCGGCCGGCAAGCATCTCCGCCGTCACGGTGCGAACGAACTCGGGCGCGTGCGCGGGCACGATCGGCGGCAGCCCGCGGCTCGCCGTCACCCGCCTCGGCACCTCGATTTGGTGCAGGCCGTCCAGCGCGCGGTCGACCGCCGCCTGATTGCGCTCGACCACCTCGGCGCCGCGGCGTCCGTAGGTCTTCGCGACCGCCGCCTTGATCCGCTCGATCGCCTGCTCACGCGGCAGAACTCCGGAGAGGGCGAAGAAGCACGTTTGCAGGACGATGTTGGTGCGTCCGGCGAGGCCGACCTCGCGGGCGATCCGGCCTGCGTCGATTGCGTGTACCGCGACGTGCTTGGCGAGGATCTGCTCCTGCACGGGTCGCGCTAGGGCATCCCATACCTCGTCCGGCGGGCGCGGCGAGTTCAGCAGCAGCGTCGCGCCGTCCGCCGCAGGGCCGATCACGTCGACCCGGTCGAGCAGCCCGAACTGGTGGCACCCGACGAAGCCCGCTTGCTGTACGAGGTAGGGCGCCCTGATCGGCCTGGGACCGAAGCGGAGATGCGAGACAGTTTGCGAGCCGGACTTCTTCGAGTCGTAGACGAAGTAGCCCTGGGCGTGCAGCCCCTCGTCCCCGAGGATCTTGATCGTGTTCTTGTTCGCGCCGACGGTCCCGTCCGAGCCGAGCCCGAAGAAGATCGCGCGCACCGTCTCGGCTGGCTCGATGTCGAGCGACGCGTCGTAGTCCAGGCTCGTGTTGGAAACGTCGTCCTTGATGCCGATCGTGAACCGGCGCCGCGGTCGCTCCTGGGTCAGCTCGGCGAACACGCCGGCGACCATCCCCGGCGTGAACTCCTTCGAGGACAGGCCGTAACGGCCGCCGACGATCCTGGGCATCACCGCCCGCTCGCCGTCGCCAAACGACTCGGTGAGCGCGGCGACCGTGTCGAGGAAGAGCGGCTCGCCGATCGAGCCGGGCTCCTTCGTCCGGTCGAGGACGGCGACGTGGCGCACGGTCGCGGGCAGAGCCTCTGCGAGCGCCTTCGCCGGGAACGGCCGGTACAACCGAACCTGCGCCACGCCGAGGCGCTCGCCTTGTTCGTTGAGCGAGGCCACCGTCTCGCCTGCGGTTTCCCCGCCCGATCCCATCACGACCAACACGCGCTCGGCTTCCGGGTGTCCGCTGTAGTCGACGACGTGGTAGTGGCGACCGGTGCGCTCGGCGAGGTCCGCCATCGCATCCTCGACGACCTCGGGCACGCGGGCGTAGAAGGGGTTCACCGTCTCGCGTGCCTGGAAGTAGATGTCCGGGTTCTGCGCCGTGCCCCGGATGA